>JBHEKO010000003.1:0-2992 GCA_041859475.1 Candidatus Hydrogenedentales bacterium | reverse complement strand
CGAGGACCGACTCAAAAAACTCCTTGCTTGTCTCTTTGCCCATGGGGCATCCTCAACCGAAAACGCCGGGGCGTTCAAGTCCGGACCAACTCAAATCGACGAAGAACCATGCCCAATTCACCTCAACAAAACGACCGCAGCGATGCAATCAACAAACTTGCCGCTCAAGCGAATCTCCAGAACGTAGCAGAATGGCTCGATTTTCAGGTTACAGGACTCGGCACCCCCTCGCCGAAGATTCTTTGTCCTTTTCACGACGATCAAAGACCGTCAATGCATCTTTATCCCGCATCAGGCACCGGACGCGCCCAGTTTCATTGTTTCTCCTGCGGCGCACACGGTGATGTTTTCGATCTGATTAAGAGACAGTTAAATGTAGACTTCCGTGGAGCGCTAGAATGGCTCGCTGAGCGCTATCGGTTCCCACTCCCCACCATCGCAAAAGCCGCGCGAAGCGAACGCCTATCTCCTCGTGCGCGGGGGCTGGAAATTGGGCTAACAATCTTTCGACGGCAAACTGCGCGCGAATCGGAAGCACTTCGGGAGTGGGCTGTAGCTCGCAAAATGGACCTCGCCATTCTCCAAGCCGCAGAGGTCTTCGCCGTATTTCCGCCAAAGATTGCCAAGAGTCGCGTTGTCGCTGAGCGAGAGCAATTCGATGCCGTGGACGCGGCGGGCTTGCTCATGCGTGAGACGAGGACCCGCCGTGGCGAATCGGCCCCACTACCTTTCGAAACTGCACCGCGCGATTTCTTCAGCACTCCGCGCGTTCTTTTTACAATACGCGATGATCGCGGCGCGATCGCAGGGTTCGCGGGACGTTCGATCGGAAGCGAGCTTCCTAAGTATCTCTTTTCGCCGGGGTTTCCGCGCGGAAGCACGCTGTATCGCCTTAATAAAGTGCGATCGATACGATCTCCACGCGGATTAAAGCGTGGAGAGTCAGTTGTTCATCTTTTTGTTGTCGAGGGCCTGATGGATGCACTCCGTTTGGAATCACTCGGGCTTCATGCTGTCGCACTACTTGGCAGCCAGATCTCAACGGATCAACTGACTTTATTAACGGAATTTGCTCGGGACCTTGATCGTGAGAAGGCGCAACTTGCTGTTCATTTGTTTCTCGATGCTGACGAAGCGGGGCGGCGAGGCGCGGTCAACGCCGCGGTTAGACTTCTCGATGCCAGCGTAGATGCGCCAGGTATGTTGCTCGATGTCGTGACTCCGCTGCCGTCTGCTTCTGAGAATCAAACGCTCGGCCACGATCCAGATGAGCTTTTCCGCAAAGTGACGGACTCTGATACAGCGCACGCCCTGCTAAAGGGTTGGTGCGAAGCCCCGATGAAAATCCTGCTCGCATCTGCAGTGGAGGTCGCGCCCGCGGACCTCGACGCAGTGTGGGGGCAACTCCCCGAGGGGCAACGTTTACAGGCGTTTCGCAATGTCGAACGGCGCCTCGATCGGGATCGGTGGATCGAAATCCTCGACCGTGTTCCCGCGTTCGAATGCCATTTAAGCACATCGGCAGCGGAAGCATCTGCCTGGCATGAACCGCTACGCCGATTCTTGCGCGCTTCGCGCGGCCGAACTTTGGCGCTCACCGCGCCAGTTACTCCGACGGCCAAGGATGACAGCAGCCGATTGATTCGTGCCTTGCAGATCGCAGAAGCGAGCACCCAGCGGCGGGAATTCCCAATCGACGAAGGAAGTTGGGACAGGCTTCAAGCAACGATCGACGTTACGATTCCCCATCTCCGCGCATTGCTGGAGGTGGCAAATGATCGTGGGAGGCTTGATGCGGATCCGATGCTGTCGATGTTGGTTCCAAAGGGAGACGGCAGATTCCGGCTCAAAGCATTGCCGAGCCCCGAAATGCTCTCCATTCAACAATATGTGCTCAATGAATTGCTGCGCGGCTACGCGGATTGTCCGCGCTTTCGCCGCTTCATTCCAGGCGTGCGCTTCACGACGAGTAGCGGAAATCGGCGACTGGAGACGACAGGGGCTGACCGCCTGGTGCCCGTGAACGGCGAGACGGTGAGCTTTGCCTATACACTCGACATGGATGTCATCGAGCATCGGGCACCGCCGCGACGCACGGGCATGTTCAGATCGTATTTCGAATGCTGGCGGGACTTCATTGCCTTCATCGACGAGCGGGTTGCCGCGTTTCCTACGGGAAAGTTTCACGTAGCTCGACTCGATGTCCGCAGCTTCTACGACACCGTTTCACGTCCCGCGGTCAACGGCGTATTACTTCCTGCAGTTACTGATGCATTGGCCGAGTTGGCTGACAGTGCCGAGACGAATGATGCGTTGGCGTGCGCTCCACTTTTCCTTCCCAACTTGAAGGAGTCTAATGAAAGGGCACGGGCGTTGGTTGACTGGCTTTGCGACCAGAGTTTCAATTATGAGTTCGAGAATCCGGGTTCAGTTGATCCGCCTGAGCGACCGATTGGCCTGCCGCAAGGCCCTGACCTATCGGCGTATCTTGCAAACATCTCACTGTTCCCACTCGATCGTGCGCTCAGCGAACTGGTGGCCAAGCTTGATTTGCAAGCGAGCGAGGAACAAGGCGAAACGATTCGTGAAGGTCAGTCTTCCGCAGTGCGGGGGGCGGTGTATGCACGGTATGTGGATGACATGGTGATCGTGGCCCGCACGGGCCATGACCTCGCACGGCTGAGAACTGCAATTGAGAGACAGTTGGCTCTCGTGGGTATGGAGTTGAGCCCAAAGACGGATCCACTTCCTGTAATGGATGAGGCCGAGGTGAGGGAATGGTTGACAGATCGACGCGGCGCCGGCCTCGGAGTCTCTGGTCCGTTCGAAGGGCCTCCTGCGAATGCACCACTCTCGCTTCTCGAACCGCTGGCGGATGCGGGCGAAACAGACCGAAGCGATTCGTTGCGGATTCTGCATGATCCGCGCCTAGATGATCCCGATACTTCGGCGGATGAGTTGGAGAGCGCGGTCGAGCTCATCCTCGCTGAAC
>JBHEKO010000737.1:0-3454 GCA_041859475.1 Candidatus Hydrogenedentales bacterium | reverse complement strand
CGCTACTCATCCTTTCGAACGTCCTTCGAGCGAGCAGACCTCCCCGAGTTGAAGGCATTGCGAGAGCGGTTGAAGCTCGATCAAGTCATCGACGGAGCGCAGGACGATTTCGAGCGGATCAACCGCGTCCGGCATCACGTCTCGCAGTTGTGGTTTCACAAATTGCCCTATCCAGAGTATCCGGAGTGGAACGCGCATGCCGTGCTTGACCGAAACGGCAAATATGGTTGGGGCGGCATGTGCATGCAGTTTGTCGTCGTCTTCACGCAGGCGCTGCAGTCGCTCGGATATCAGGCGCGCCACGTCTGCCTCTTCAATCACGAATCCGTCGAAGTCTACGTGGACGAACTCGGCAAGTGGGTGCTTGTCGACCCGGAAAGCGTGTTCGATTCCTACGAATACAGCACCAAAACCGGCGAGCCGCTCAATGCGCTCGAACAGCACGAATATTTCTTGAAGCGTTACCGCTTCACGCCCGAAGGCCCCATCCCATGGATGAGCCCCGAACCTTGGTGCAATTGGCCGGTGAAGGCCGTAACGGAAATACCACAGCCCTTGGAAATTTCGACGTTCACGGGCTGGATCAACGACCCCGATCCCGCGAAGCGTCCGCCTCAACACAATCTCGCGGGCTTTGTGCGAATCATTCCGCGAAGCGACTTCCTGTCGCACCCGACGCCGCGCCCGTTGAACAACGGGTCCACGTACTGGCCGTGGAGCGGATTTGTGTGCTGGTACGACAAGGCCACGCCACGCAAACTGCAGTATGCTCTTCACAGCGATCGCACGGCTGATTTCTATCCCACATTGAATAGCGTCGCATTTTCGGCAGTGCATGGTGAACGCTTGGGCGATATCGTTGTCGATATGACGAGCCAAACGCCGAACTTCGAATCCTATGAGGTCGACATCGACGGTGCGGGGTGGAAAGACAGCCCCGCGCACGTGATATGGCCGCTCCGTCCGAGCGCCGTCAATCGGTTGGAAATGCGCGTTCGCAATGCGCTGGGGGTGCGCGGAAAGCCGTCGCACATCGAACTCTTCTGGCACTATCGCGAGCCGTACCAACCCGGCCCAACGCCCCACTGACTCCGCACACATAGAGAGACGGCGGGGAGTCTTTTCCCCGCCGTCTCGGATTGCTTCCGTGAACGCTCGTGTCTACAGCAGATTCTTGGCCAGGAAATCGAAGCTCGTCTTCGCGCAGCCGAACGGATCGCCGCCCGTGTCGTCTTGCTCGTAGATGTACCACTCGATGCCCGCTTCCTTGCCTGCCGCAAAGATATCGGTCCAGTCCAGGGAACCCTTGCCGAGCGGGGTGAACTTCACCTTGCCCTTGCCCGAATCAGCCGTCAAATCCTTGGCATGCACCGTCGGACAGCGCTTCGCGTACTTGCGAATGTACGCGGCAGGATCCGCGCCGCCAACCTTCACCCATGCAAGGTCAAGCTCGGCAAACACGTTTTCGGGTTTCGCCTCCGCGAAGAGGATGTCCAACTTGCAGCGGTCATCGCCTTCGAATTTCTCGAACTCGCCGGCGTGATTGTGGTACGTGAGACGGATGCCCTTCTCGCGCATCTTTGCGCCCACCGCGTCGAGACGCTTCACACCGCGCAACCACGCTTCAAGCGATTCCTGGCAATCGCCCATCATGCCCCCGGGTCCTGCGAAGTCGACGCCCACCGTCGTCTTCCAGAATGCGACGGAGCCATCGAGGTCCTTTTCGAATTGCTCCACGCTGGTATGACAGGCAATGGCTTTCAGCCCGGCCGCATCCAATTCCGCACGGATCTTGTCGGCGGGAAGGTCCGGCATGCCGCTCCACTGAACATACTCGAATCCGATTTCGCGGACCTTCTTCAGCGTACCCGGCAAATCCGCCTTGGCCGGATCCCGCATGGTGTACAACTGCATCGCGATGCCCTTGGTGGACTTCGCTTCGGCGGCAAACGCCGACCCCGCAAACTGGGTCGAAATCGCGGCCGCTCCCATCATTCCAATCGCCTCTCGTCGTGTGAGCTTCATTTGAGGGGTGTCCTTATCCTTGTGACCGTCTCCAATCGGTGGCGGCTGTCGAACGAAACCGGCACTGTCCTGCGCCCGCGTCCGGCGGGGCGAAAGAGAATGCCTGCCTCTCTACACTCTGGCAACCGCCTACGGTTGTACTCCTGCCGGCACCGTTGCGTCAAGAAAACGTCACCAGGGGATCTCGCACGCGAGGCCATCTGCGACACCACCGCGCCTGTATTCAGTAGCGCCCTGTCGTGCTAGTTCTTCAGCCACGCCCCCCTCCGCCTCGCGATCACCACGACCATCAACGCCGCGGCAATCAATACGGGCGTGGCCCATTTCCCGATCGGCACGCCTTCGGGCAACTCTCCCACGACCGTCACGGAGCGTGCCGCACTGCCTACGTTGCCTGCAACGTCGGCGGCCTGATAGGTCAGGTAATATGTCCCCGGCGCGTTGATGTTCACGCTGCCGGATATCGTGATGAAAGCGCTCCGGTTTCCGCTCACCGCGTCGCTGGCGGTCGCGCCGGGTTCCAGATAGGCCTGGCCCACGTTGAGCGTGACGCCACTGCCACCCAACAACGTCACCACCGGCGGCGTGGTGTCGCCGGCTTGCTGGACCACGACTTCCGCGCCGCTGCCTTGCGCGCCGGGCGCGGTCACTTTCACCCACGCGTTGCGCGTGGACTTCGTCTCATTGGCTGCAAGGTTCACCGTCACGCTGGCGTTACCGGTTCCACTCGACGCACCCGCGATGCTCGCGAATCCCGTGGAGTTGGAGAGAATCGTTGCGGTCCAGTTCAACGTGCTGCCGCCCGCATTCGCGATGGCGATTGCCTTGCTCACCGGCGTTGCGCTCGCCGTTTGCTGTCCCGGCGTCACCTGCAGGATCGGCGGAATCACCGTTGGGGAGAGATAGACGAACTGCGTCGGCAACGAATTGACGCAGCCCACGGACAACGGGGTGCTGTAAGGCACATATCCACCCGGGGCGACACTCACTGTGTACAAGGTGCCCGATGCGAGCGATGGGAACAGCGCGATGCCCGAGCTCATCGTGTTCATTGTGATGGTGCCCGCCGTCGGACTGCTAACCTGCACGGGAATCCCTGCCAACGCCGCGCCGCCCATCACGTTGTACACCGCCACCGACAGCGATGGCCGCGTGCCGCAAGGGCCTTCCGGCGCGCAGATACCAAGGTCGTAGTACGCGTCGACCCCGGACAGTTCCAATTCTTTCGTAACCTTCACGTAGTAGCGTCCCGCCAACAATGGGACAAATTCGAGGTAGGCGCCTCCCGGTTCGTGGAGCCCGGCGTCATCGAAGTCCAGAAGGGTCATGCCGTCGCTTGCATACACCTCAGCCAGGGTTATTGTGTCCGAACCGATGTTGCTCGTCTCAATCGTTACGCTGGTGCCTGCCGTCAACTCTGCTTCGCTCA
>JBHEKO010000705.1:0-4582 GCA_041859475.1 Candidatus Hydrogenedentales bacterium | reverse complement strand
AACCTCCCGCTCGACCCCGCGCAGTGCGGCCCGCACAAGGGCACGCTGCCGAAGGCGCAAGGCTTCCTGTCGGTCAGCGGCGGCAATGTCCAGCTCACCGCGTTCAAACGCCACGAAGACCGCGACAAGAGCTACGTCGTTCGCGTATTCAACCCCGAAGACAAACCCGCCACAGCCCAATTGAAATTCGCCAAACCCATCAAGAAGGCCTGGCTCACCAACCTCAACGAAGAGCGAAGAGAAGAGCTGAAGCCGAAGGGAACGGTCATTTCGTTGAAGCTGGCGAAGAAGAAGATTGCTACGGTGGAAGTCACATTCTAGCGATTGAATGCGAATCGATTTCTTCGGGCCGGAGCGCCATCGCGCACTCCGGCCTGGTTTCGTTTTATACTATTGACGCCACGACCCACTCGATGAGTCTGCGTTGCTCCACCATCTTTGATTAGCAGTCGTATCGCGAGACCGACTTTGCACACTTCTACTTCACGCTTGGAGTCAGAAGGGCCCAAATGAAGCCAGAAGAAATGCACACTGTGGCAGCGCCGTAGAGCGCGCCTATGACGTCATCCCTTCGAAGCGCCCCTATTCCAAGTCCGATTGGTAGGCTCATGCAGACTATCAGTATCGATCCAGCTACGAACGGCCTGGACTCAATGCCTAGCCCAAACAACGCCACAACCGGAGGAAACCCCGTCGCCAGCAGCAATTCCGGTACACATAGCAGAAGCGCGATGAAACCCTCACGTCGTTGTCTCTCAGGCATCAGGCGCATCATACTTTTGCGGACACCCCTCTGTTGACCGTGCGAGACGGCCCGAGGCATCCCCTGGCCTCGCGAGCAAGCCTTCGCTATTGATAACCCCGCATTCGGCATGGGCGTTGACAGGGGAGTGAGGGGCCGTCGGCGTCGCGTGGTGTATAATAGGGGCATGGACAAGACGCGCTTCATATACTGGCAAGATGGCGGCATGTGGCTGGGCTATCTTAAAGAATACCCCGACTACATGACCCAGGGTGATTCATTCGAGGATTTGACTGAGCACTTGCTGGATCTTCACAAGGACCTGAGCGGCGGGCTTATCCCGCACGTTCGTCGCATTGCCGAATTGCCTGTTGCATGAAACGTGTCGAACTGATCCGAGCAATTGAGGACTTGGGTGTGTGCTCATTCGTCATGGCGGGAAGCACGATTGGTACCAAAATCCCAGCACTAAGGTCTCCTAGGCTGTTCCCCGTCATCGGGAAATCAATGAGAATCTGGCGCGTAGCATTCTCCGGAGACTTGAGAAATGAGCGATAACCCCGAATCGCCTGCAGATTTAGGCGATGCAGCAGACCCCGACGAGGGCCGGAGCTTAGGACGAACTGCGGGGACGTTTGATTCGCCAGCGTTCCCGCGTCGATAGTGGAGACAGGGGCGAACCGTTCGATGACGTCATGCGTCAACTCGGCCTAGACACCGATCCCTAGAATCAAACCGGTTGCCCGCCTTCACCGGATCACTGTTCCCCATTCCCCTTCTTCACCAGCCCGATCCCGCAGGTGCCCATCTCGTCGTCGCGGTAACTTCCGCCGGAGCGCTTTGTCCAGAACATGCTGAAGTTGGAGCTATCGGCGAATTTGCCGCCGAACGTGTAGGGCACGCCCTCGTCGAGAAATACGTTGGCAGTGTAACTGGAGATGGGAATGGCTCCGCGAAGGTGGAAGCGATATGAATCGGGGCCATCGCTATCTAGCTTGTTCAACGGGATGGACCAGACGATTTCGACTTTGGCGGACTTCAAAGCGGGTTCGGGAAGTCCCGGCATTACGATATACCGGTCTTCTCCCGGACGATCTGAATCTGCGGCGAAGGGGACTTCCCTTCCATCGAACGTAACGGATTCGAGCGTCGCCCCGGGTTGGGAGACGCGTATGGGGAGTGAGGCGACGCAGTCGGGGCACTTGGTGATGCTGATGCGCGAATACGCTCGCATGAGTCCGTCGGCAGTGATGTGGGCGTCGATCACTTCCTGGCCGCCGTAAACCTGTGCCCTCATATTTGTCGCGCTGCTGGACACACTAAACACCAAGGCCATGGTGACCAACGCCAGGCCGCCCGCGCACAGGATACTGAGCGCTTTGAATGAAATACGGTCGAGGGCGGCGTTGTAGTACTTGGTCATGATCAAACCTCCTTGTCTTGGCAAGTGCTTTGAGCCGGATTCAGGTGCTCAAGGATAGAGATCTGCGTCTCGCGGACGGTCTCGAGAATCGTGTTCATGGTCATCAGATTTCCGTAGGCGAGCTTGACGAGCACGGTGATCTCAAAGCCGATCACGACGGCGATGACCCCAAAAAGCATGATGCGGATATCCTGCGAATCGCGGACGGTTAGCGCCCCTTGCAGCATCACCAAGAGACCTATCAGGCAATAGAAGGTCATCGAGAGCAGATGCTTCTTTTGCTTTCGTTCGCTCTCCTTCTTGAGCTTGCCCATCAATTCCCCGGTGCGTTCGGAATCGAGGGGGCCTCCGCTTTCCATGTCATCCAACAACTTTTTCCAATCATTCATGATGCGATTCCTCCATCAAGCGCCGCAGTTCCTGGCGAGCGCGGTACAAACGCGATTTGACCGATCCTTCCGGGCTACGGGTGATCTCTCCGATTTCCCGTATCGAGAACGACTCCACGTAGAAGAGCTCCAAAAGCACCCGCTGGTCCGGCTCGATTTGGGCGAGCGCGGCGTCGAGCCGCTCGTTGCCGGTTGCCGGGAGGCCGGGTCTGTTCGATTCAACTGCGTACGAGCCCATCACTTCGGCCCGCCGTTTCTCGCCGCGCGCATGATCGCGGCACTTGTTCGTCACGACGCAAAACGCCCACTTGGGAAAGGCCGCGGGGTCGCGGAGGCTCGTCAGCTTGCGGTAAATCGCGCACCATGCCTCCTGGACCGCGTCCCAGGCAGCCTCCGGATTTCGCGTCAGCCGGAACGCGTGCCGCCACAGCGCCGGGTTCCACCGTTTCACAAGGGCGTCCAGGCTGTCGATATCGGCCTGTGCCCGCAAGACCAGCAATTGGTCCTTTATGCGCTGTACTTCATTCATGATTCATACAATAGGACGCATGAGACTGCGCCTTTGGTTCCCCGAAAAGACTCCCCATTTATGTGAGAGAATTGTAGCGGAATGGGAGCCAAGTGAATATGTCAAGCGGACCCCTTGCGTCTTCTCACCTTTGCCCCTTGGCGCTGATTTCTTTCGCCTGCCCCGTCTTGCGCCGGATTATTCGCAACGCCCAGTTTGTTAGCGCAACGAGCACGACGAGCAAGAACACTAGGTATGGGAGTCTGCGCCACGCAGAACGAGGCCAGCCCTTTCCTTCTTGCTCTGCCCAACTGGAAAAGCACTCTCACACGCGAGGAGACACCGGGATGGATTCGATCAAGCCACTGTTCACAGCCACGGCAACAGCCACGGGCGGACGTAACGGCCACACGGAAGCCAGCGACGGTTCGGTGAAGGCAGACCTTTCCGTGCCGAAGGCGATGGGCGGTCCGGGAAGACCGGGAACCGCAACGCCGGAGCACCTTTTCGCAGCGGGGTATGCGGCCTGCTACGGCGGAGCGCTCGACTATGTCGCCAAGCAGCAGGGGAAGGATGCGACCGGGGCCGCGATTACATGCGCCGTCACGATTGGCGTACGGGACGCCGGCGGGTTTGGTCTTGCGGTGAAGATGCGCGTAGAAGACAAGAGCCTTCCGCAGGCGGTCTTGGAAGACCTCGCGCGCGAGGCGCATGAAAAGATATGCCCGTATTCGCACGCCACGCGCGGAAACGTGGCCGTGGATTTCGAAATCGCCGGTAGCTGACGCCTTCCGGCAGAGTAATCCGATTTGATGGAGCAAGGCTTCAGATGATCGAAGCGATCTTCTGGTAGTCTTGCGAGTCCGAAGCGCCAAAGAAACCGCAGAATTCGCCTTAATCTGGACGCTTGCCGTAGTACCCGCCCTCCCAGTGCGGCTGCGGCTCGTTGACCAAGTGGGCAGTGTGTGGGATACTTGGGAAAGCTGGTCTTTGGTCTGGCCGGTCTGCAAGGAGTATGTCCAATGCGTTACCCGTTTCGTTTGTCTACGTTCATCGTTTCGCTGGTCCTTTCTGTGGCGATGGTGTCATGCCCACCGCCAAAGCCGGTAGATGGTGCGAAACTGGACGACATCAGCCTTCCGGCGGGATTCTCTATCGCTTACTTTGCCGAAAATGTCGAAGGAGCGAGGTCGCTTACGCTAAGTCCCAACGGAATCGTGTTCGTCGGCACACGCGGCGACAAGGTGTATGCCGTCGTGGACAACAACAAGGACGCCAAGGCGGAGACTGTGGTTGTCGTGGATAGTGGATTGAACCAGCCAAACGGCGTTGCCGTGTACAACGGGGATCTGTACGTGGCCGAGATCAGCCGCGTGATCAAGTACGCGAACATTGAGGCGACGTACGCGAACAACCCAACGTATACGGTGGTGAACGACACGTTTCCAACGGACACGCATCACGGGTGGAAGTTCATCGCGTTTGGGCCGGACAACAAGTTGTATGTGCCGGTGGGCGCG
>JBHEKO010000494.1:0-6678 GCA_041859475.1 Candidatus Hydrogenedentales bacterium | reverse complement strand
GCTTGAAATATCCCTATAAACGACAGAATGGGCTCAAACTGCGCCATCGCGGGATAGCTGCGGGACGTGGGCTTCAGATGCTTCATTGGATGCGTTCTCCTTATTCCGTGCTACGCGAGCAACCATTGGTCGTTTGATATCAGAAATAAATCACCGTTGACACCAGGAACCGATTTTGTATGGCGTCTTCGTTAAACCCCTCGATGCCCCGAATGAAATCCGCATTCACATCATGACCATACCGAAGCTGATACGCCACATCAATGTTGACTCTCCCCTTCAGCAACAAGCCCACGCCCATTGTCGCGCCCCAGAAGTTATCCGGTTCGCGCGTGGCTGGCTCCTGGTCGTAGAAAAGCCCGCCGCGCACTGTCCAAAGCCGGTCCAACTTCTCCTCGGGCTGATCGGGGATGAAGACATACTCCGCACCCAATCTCACGGTGTACGTGCGCTCGAAGCGTGGCGGATACCACACAGCATCGAAGTTTCCCGCGTTGACGAGCGAAATACGGTTGTTACTACCACCGCGGTAGTAGAAATCGTTCCAGTCTGTCGAGGTCACGTCGCAGGACCACGTCAACCTGTCGTTCGGCCTGTAGGCAACGCCAAAGGCAAACGTTGCGGGAAAATGCACCTCTCGCTGTTCCTTGTTTAGACGCGGACTAACCCCAAGGCGACTCCCCGTGGAGCCCGCGGACAGATCGTCCCGAGTCTCGTTAGCCCGAATCGAGTAATCCGCAGTTCCGGAGAATTCGGAATCGTAGCGCGCCCCAATGTTCCACTTGTCCGTGACGTTCCAGAGGATGCCGAGAGTCAGATTCTCGCCCGAAAAATCGCTGTACTCCTCCTCCTTCTTCACCTGAGTCAGAGAAAAAGTAGTGCCATACTGGACGAATGACCGTCCTCGAATGGTCTGCGTCCAACCATTTTCCGACAACGGCGTGCTCCGCCAGAAATTGACGGACAGCCCAAGCGACAGTCGCTTCGTCACCTCCATGGCGAAGGCGGGCGTGATCGTGCTCAGACTACCTTCCTGTTCGAAATCCATCTTGTCAAACTGGTTGAGAACGGTGGTATCGCCTGCCTGAACGATTGGCAAGTTGTATTTCAATTTGAACTTGCGCGAGAAGTCGTACTTCTGTTGGTAATACAGACCGACGGAAGCGTTACGTCCGAATAACAGGACCGGCAGCGGATAGGTGACGCTGAGGAAGTTGAGGTCGAAGTTGTTGTCGTGGTGCCACGAATCGACTTCGTCGTGCCAATTGGCGGAGAATCCTTCGATGATTCCGTTGTAGGATCCCACGATGGAAATTTCGGGGCGCTCGAGTTGTACGAGGCCGGCCGGATTCCACGAGGCCGCGGTGGCATCGTCGGCGACCGCGACAAAAGCGTCGGCCATGCCTGCTGCGCGCGCGCCGGAACCCACCGGGTTCGGGGATACGCTGATTTCCAGCTCTTGCGCGTACGCGGTGTAACCAGACAACGCGACGGCTAGCACGCAGAACCGCCCGATGCATCTATTTCGTGATGACATAATCCCCCGGCGCAAACGGTTGTGGCTGTGTTCCTGCCTTGGATGAAACGACCTCCGCCACGCTGGAGGCGTCGCTCAGGGAACGCACCAACCCTTCTCCCAGCAGATTGATTTCGCGTCCCAGCACTTCCTTGGTTGCCGGGTCGACAATGTCCGGGCCGTATCGGTAGACAATGCACTTCGTGGACTCGCGCACGAGACTGCGCCGCCCCAGCGAGGACACGAAGGATTCGGGGGCGCCGTTCGAGACGCGCTTCGGCGCGAACCCTGCGAGCGCATTCCGTGCCTCATCCGCGAGTCTCGCCCCCAGGCGCCGCAATTCGTCGCCGGAGGACGAACCGGCCGTCGCCTCGCTGCGCGCGATGGATTGGGTGCTTGCCGCGTCCACTATCTCGATGGAGGCCGTCATCAGCGTGCCGCCGCGATTCGTCACCTGACCCGACAATAGCGCATCCGCGGAAAGCACCTTGCCCGCGGCCAAGAGGGCATCGCGGGACCCAAGGGCCTCGCTTATCTGCTGTTCCGAAAGAAGGCTTGTCATGACGTCACGGTCGACGAAACTGAATTGATCCGCCGTGCGCAAACCTCGCTGGAATTCCTCTTGAACCAGGGCCATTTGCGCGGCATCCAGTCCAGCGTTCGGGCCCGCGGAGAATCCGATGACCGCGAGTATGGGCTTCGCGGAAGGCAGCGCCTGTACATCCATCGTTCCGCGAATGCCTTTAACTTCCCCTTGGGCCTTGGGAAACTCCTGAACGACACGCAATGCCAAGTCGTCAATCAGTTGCTGAAGTTGTTCGATAGTATCCGCGCGTCCGGCTACGTCGGCGCGCGCGATGGACAGTCCTGTCTCGGTGCTGAACGCCTCCATCACGACTTCGAGCGAGGAGGGATCGCGCCGCGCCCGGCCAATCGCGATCACTTCGGCAGGCACGACTTGGTTAAGCGCTAGCCGCCCGTCGCGTGAACCAAGCACAGCGCTGAGCTGCTGCTCGTTCAAGACTTCGGGAAGCAGACTGCGGTCCGCGAGATTGAATCGATCCTGGCTTGCCACCTCGTGGGTAAGGCGATCCAAGATGAACGCTTGCTCTCCTTCGACGCGTGGAGGATTTCCATTCCACACAAGACCCAGCGAGGCCATCGTTAACCGATTTGTGGGGACTTCCAGGGGCGTGGGTTGCCGCTCGATGGTGACCGTCGCCGCCGCCGCGTTGCCTTGGGCATCGCGGGCGGTCGCGGTGACCGTGTTCGCTCCAGGCTTGAGGGCAACGCGCCTGCTTACGTACTGGAGGGTCCGCTCGGGGATGAGCGCCAAGTTGTAGTCGTTGAGCGTTGCATCGGCGATGGGCGTCGATGCGTCGATGCGCAGCGAGGCCACGATCTCGTCGCGTTGATACTGCTGGCCCTCTCTAAGGTTTTGAAATTCCACATGCAACGCGGAGTCCGGCGAGGTCGGCTCTTCCGCAGCGGCCAGCAGGATGAACTTCTCCGACCCGCAGGCGGAGAGTTCCTGTTCGTCAGGCCGCCAATGCGGAAGTACAGCGCCCATCACATTGAAAGAAAGTCGAAGCGCGTCGCTGGGGACGGCCCCCTTCGTGGCGTTGCCCAGACCGTCCAAGCTTTCGTACATCAGCCCTGCTTGCGCGGCATCGGGGCGAGCCACCTCAGCCGAAAACAGGATAGCCCCATTTGCTCCAGGGACGAGTGTGGCGGCCGTTCCCGCCACCGTCACCGAGGCTACCCCATCCACGTCGAGTGCAACGCCGCGCACGGTCCCCGGAAGAACGATTGGCGTATCGAAGCTTACGGCGGGGCCATCAAGATCGGCGTGCAGCTTCAGCGCGAGCGCCGTGCGCTCTCCCGCGAGGTCCTCTGCCGTGACTTCAATTTCGTTCACACCCGGCGTCAAGATAACGCGCTGCGAAAAAGTGACTTCCTTTGAGGAAACGGGGACGGCTACCTCCTGCTTGCCAACCCATATGCGGGCGACATAGTTCTCGCTCGAGGCAACGCCAGCGACTTCCGTCTCCATAACGCCCAGCGGAGTGTTCGAAATGGCTTGTGTAAACTCGATGCGCGGCGGCGTGCGCGGGCCGGATTTGGCCTTAATCAATTCGGTCCGGGCCTGATTTAGGAAAAAGGCTCCACGCGCCGAGTAGTGTTGATCCAGACTCAGTTCGAGTTCGGACACGGCCTCCTCAAAGCGTTTTTGGTAGTAGAACGTGACACCAAGTTCACGATGCGGGAAATACTCGGGAACAAAGTGCAGGCCATACGTGCGCGCCCATAGCTGATCGCGTGAGCGTTCCCGCACGGCAGTGCGCAAATCCGCCTCGGCTTCGGCGAAAAAGCCGCCGTCCTGAAAGGAACGTCCTCGCTCATAGTAATTCCACCAGCGCCCGCGGAACGTACCTTTTGTCGTACCATATTGCACGCCGTCCTTTTCGTAACGCGCCTTGTCGATGGAAGTCGTTGCACACCCGGTGGCCAATAGAAGCGCACAAGCGATGACGGAAACCTGTCTGGAATACGTCATTGTCCCTCCTGCCTGCTACCCAACTTACCCCTCACGCACCACCCCTCCGAGGGAATGTCATCCACCGAAAAGCCCTCAAGCCGGACGTTCGTGAAGCTCTCGCCAACTGGCCCATCTACAAGTACAGCCCTGTTCGGCAGTTCAACTTGCCCGGGCTTCATCAAGACGCTGAAGCGAGCACCTTGAACAACGCCCACTTTGGAACCAATATTGATCTCAGGTTGGCCATCTTTCACGGTGAGGCGCCCTTGCAACGGATAGTCATCTTTCAAGGCATTCCAGATGCTTGCGGCTACCGCGTTCGCTGTCTCGTCCAAGACGGACTGAGGAGGAACGGGAATCATTTCGGCATCCACTCCGAGCGTGCTTTCGGTGTCCACGATTTGTGGCCTTAGCATCTCCTTGCCGTCGTAGCGGATTAGGTTGCATTGGATCAGAAGGCGCGCGCCCAACACTTTCCCGAGTTGAATCTGATTTGTCTTCGACCCCAATTGGGCCGACAGTTGCTGCTCGGTGAGCACTTCGTTGATTAGGTCGCGGTCAACCTGCGTCATCGGCGCGAGAGACACGAGGGAGTCGCCCAACAACATGGGCAACACGTCGGCCATGCCCGATTTCACGGCAACGCGGCTGTTCGCCAAGTTTCCCGGCAGAATCGCGAACGCGAACGGACGGCTTGTCCACTCGTCCGTAGCTTCCGATGGGGCAACGCCACTATCCATGAGCTCTCTGATCTCTTTAGCCTTCTTCATGACTTCTTGGCGGCGGTCCTCGTTGAGGGCGTTGTTTGCCAACTGGATATAGCGATCCGCGACTTCGGCGTAGCTTGGAGAAATACCGCGAAGGCTATCGAAGACCTGGGCCGATTGTTGGAACTGATTCAAGTGGTAGTAAGCCTGGCCGAGCGCCTGCAGGCACTCTGCCTTCTGCCATTGATAAGTAAATTCGCCCGCCTGGGCGCCTTGTAGCGTCTGTGCAGCTTGTTGATACTGGGTCGCATTGACATCCAAGGAGCCGAGCAGGGTTTGAAGGTAGGCCGTCTTCGCCTTTCCGAGCGAGTCGACTAGTTGCGTTCGGGCTTCATCGCCTTCGGCCTGCTCGCATGCGACGGCAGCCAACCCTTCCAGGCTCAGCGATGCTTCCTTGACTCGCCCAAAGGCGTTTTCCGCATCATCCAGCAGCCCTTGCCGCAAATACGCATACCCGAGTCCATAACAGGCGAGATCGTTGGACGGAGTATCTTCCAGCGCCGCCTTAAACGCTTCCCCCGCTCCCTTCGCATCTCCGGATTCGAGCAGCCTGTTGCCGCTTGCCAACGCGATGCTTGGCCTGGCTCCCCCCGTCAGTGTCGACCAGAGACCGAGGGCCACGGCGAGCACTACAATCGCGACCGCACCCACGTGCCACCGTTTCATGCGGGCCGCGAATCCGCGCGCCTGGACAGGACTATGCGAGGACTGCACGGGCGCGTGCAATTTCACTCGCGTGGACTCCGGCAAGGCGTTGTTAAGGTCACGTGCAAATTCAAATGCGGATTGATAGCGGTCGGTGCGTTGGTGCGCGAGCGCCTTTTCAACGGCCTTCACGACTTCGGAAGGCAAATCGGCGTGGCGCTCGGCAATGGGCACTCCGTTGTCTTCCACGATCCTGTTGATGATTTCGCCGGCAGAGTTGCCTTCAAAGGGTCTTTTGCCCGTCAACATTTCGTAGAGCGTGACGCCCAGCGAAAAGATGTCGGAGCGGTGATCCACAGGCTGGGCGGATGCCTGTTCGGGGGACATGTACGGAGGCGATCCGCTTACGGTTCCCGTAATTGTCGTGTCGATGGAATCGCTGTACCGGCTCAGCCCGAAGTCCGCGATCTTGATCGGACCCGCTTCGCTCTCCAATAGCAGATTGGGCGGCTTGATATCGCGATGGATGATACCCTGGTCATGCGCGAAGCCCAAGGCTTCGGCACACTGAATCACGAGCGGCAGCGCCTCAGTCCAAGGCAGGCCCGCACGATTGGCTTTGACGAGATCCAACACGCTGAGCGGTAGATATTCGAGAGCAAAGAAGCTATGCCCAAGGTATTCGCCCCACGCGAAGATCTGAACTATGTTGGGATGCTTGCTCAGGCGGGCAATGGCTTGGGCTTCACGCTCGAACAACTGCTTGTGCTTGGGCTCTAGTTGATTGCGCAGGACTTTCAGGGCCACCGGCCGACCGAGTTTGGTGTCCGTGGCCTTGTAGACGGTGCCAAATCCCCCCTGTCCCAAAATGGACTCGACTTGATAGTTGTCAATCCGCGCTCCGAGAAAGGAATCGCGCACGGTTGCGTCAATTGCCGGTTCGTCCGAAATTGGATTGGCGTCGGATTCGAGCTCCTGAGCCGCAACAATGAATGTGGCTTCGTCGCCTTTACCTTCATCGGACCGCCCCCACGCGGGTGTCGTGCTTGAATCATCCATTTTGTGCGGACTCCCCAAGGCCCCAGCCGACTTTGATCGCGCGCCACGGCATGTGGCGTTACCCCGACACGATCTCCCTCTGCGACTTACGGCCCAGATCTACTATCTCAGGGCTGGCTATATGGAAGCAAGTAATAAGCCATCTATCGCCG
>JBHEKO010000640.1:0-2523 GCA_041859475.1 Candidatus Hydrogenedentales bacterium | reverse complement strand
ATCGACCTGCTCACCCTCTACGCGTTTTCGTCGGACAACTGGAACCGCCCGCCCGGCGAAGTCGCGAACCTCCTGAGCCTGATCGAGGAATTCCTCGAATCCGAGCGCGCATCGTGCATCGAGCGGGGCGTCCGCATGCGCATCATCGGGTCGCGCGCGCGATTGGGCGAGCCATTGCGGCACGCCATCGCCGCCGCCGAGGCCGCGACCCACGCGGGCCGGACCATCGAGGTGCGTATCGCGCTCGACTATTCGTCGCGCGACACCATCCTCGCCGCGACACGGCGGCTTGCGCGCACCCGGGCCATCACGCGCGACGCGTTTTCGCGACGGCTGAGCGGCGAAGGTAGCGCCCGCTTGGATGTGCGCGACGTGGACCTCTTAATCCGCACCGGCGGCGAGCAGCGCCTCAGCGACTTCCTGCTGTGGGAATGCGCGTACGCGGAACTCTATTTCACGCCCACGATGTGGCCGGATTTCGGACCCGGCGACCTCGCCGCCGCCATGACCGAATTCCGCCGCAGACAACGCCGATTCGGCACGGTGCAACCCTTGCCCGCCGCCGTAGGCGCAAACGCCGATCACTGGCTTCACTAGCCGGCACAAAGGGGGAACTATGGAAATGGAAACATTCTGGAAGAGTGTGGCAAAGGCCCTTGGAGCGGCGGCGCTCATGGGGATCCTGTCCGATCTGCTCCTGCGCGAAGGCCCGTGGG
This sequence comes from Candidatus Hydrogenedentales bacterium, assembly GCA_041859475.1. Classification (GTDB taxonomy): domain Bacteria; phylum Hydrogenedentota; class Hydrogenedentia; order Hydrogenedentales; family SLHB01; genus JAIBAQ01. The sequence goes on along the minus strand of JBHEKO010000640.1, from coordinate 1,807 downwards.
GACTCAATGCGGCGTTGTGGAGCGCCGCCTTCGCGATGCTCCTATGGCAGCTATCGCGCGATCCCGGCACCGAAATGCCCTCGGGCCGCCGCTGGTGCATTCCCCTGATTGCGGTGTTTGGCGCACTGCTTGCCTGGCGCGATGCGCCCATGTTGAAGCTCCTGGATATCCTGGCCATCTTCGCCCTTTGCGCCACACTCATCCTGCGCCCCGCCGTGGACTCCGCCTTGAAGAGCGGCTTCGGGCACTACCTGACGGCGTGCGTCGATGGCGGCGTGGGCATTGCTCTCGGTCTGCCGTCGATGCTCACGCTCGACGTCCCCAAACAAGTCCGCGAAGTTCGGGCGGGCATCGACGCATCTCAGACCCAGGCCTTGTCGCGGCTTGTACTGAGCGCCTTTGGAGGGATCGCGATCGCGATTCCCCTAATTCTCGTGTTCGGCTCGCTGTTCACATCGGCGGATACCGCCTTTCGCGAATGGGTGAACGAACTCTTCCGCCTCGATTGGCATACGCTCTTTAAGCACCTATTCGTGGCGGGGTTCTCTACCTGGGCGGTCGCGGGATTCTTGCACGTTGCCATCCTGAAGCGTCGTGTGGCGTGGTCGCCCGAGGCAGCCTACCAAGGCGCGCGCTTGGACACGCTGACCATTCTCATCCCGCTTGGCGCGCTAATTGTCCTGTTCGGCGCATTCATCGCCGTGCAGACCTCCTACTTCTTCGGGGGTACCGCCATCGTGACGTCGCAAGCAGGGCCGTCGTATGCCGGGTATGCGCGCCAAGGATTCTTCCAACTAGTCACCGTCGCCGCGTTGGCCCTGGGCGTGCTGCTCCTGGCCGACTGGCTCGGAAGTGATGCGTCGCCCCGCGGCCGGCACATGCTTCACGCATTCACGGTCACGCTCGTCGCGCTCGTCTTCGTCGTCATGGCGAGCGCCTTACACCGCATGGCACTCTACACGTCCGCCTATGGCTTAACGACGCTACGCTTCTACACGACCGCCTTCATGTTCTGGCTGGCGGTGGTGTTGCTTTGGTTCATCGTGTTCATTCTGCGCGGCCAACGCGAACGCTTCCTGTTTCCGGCCATTGCCTCGGCATGCGCCTGCGTGATTGTGTTCAATGCGGTCAACCCCGAGCGCATCATTGTCGATGTCAATACATCGCGCGCGAAAGCGGTGGATGAGTTCGACATCGAGTATTTGCTTACGCTCAGCAACGATGCGACTCCCTCCTTGGTTGCTTTGAGTGTCCGGTTACCCGAGTACGAGCGCAGCCTTCTTCGTGGTCCGCTTGAGCGGCGTATCGGGATGGGGACTTCCAACGGGGTTCGGTATAACCAGATGCTTGACAGAGGAGGCTGGCGCGCGTGGAGCTGGTCACGGGAATGCGCCATCCGCGCCGTGGAAGACCTTTCGCCCACACGCGGCAGCGCGCTTTGATCGTCAATGCGCGGGGCTGGAGTCGGGAAGCGAAAGCAACGTCCACGTGAACGCCCGCTTCAACGGGGTCTCCGTGGGCGAATCCAGCGGCAGCGTAAAGGTGATGTCATAGGTTCCCGTCGACGCGTGGTAGCGCGTTTGCCACCAGTCGTTCGAAGGCGAGGGGTTGAAGGGAACCTCGTGGCCACCCATGAGACATGTCAGCGTAAACGGCGCGTGGCGTTTTGCGCCTAGGATCGTAACGGGAACCGACCCGCACCCGCCCTCGATGGTGAACGCGGCCTCAACGCCGCCCTTGGCCTGAATCACGACGGGCCACTGCGACTTGACCACGCCTTTTGTCGCATGGACCTTCAGTGCAGTTC
>JBHEKO010000250.1:0-11959 GCA_041859475.1 Candidatus Hydrogenedentales bacterium | reverse complement strand
ATCACCGCCGGCCCCTTTGAAGGCGAGCCGTTCTCCTACACGCGCGTGGTGCAACCTGTTTTGGACAAACACTGCGTCACATGCCACTCCGGCGCGGAACCCAAGAAGGGTATCGATTTGACCGGCGCGCCGGAAAAGGCGTTCAACAAGTCCTACGTCGCGCTATGCAGCGACCGCGATTTCTGGGGGCCCGGCACGAACCCGCAAAATGCTGCCGAGGCCCTCGTGCCGCGATTCGGCGGACGCAACCAAATCCAGATGACCCAACCCGGCGGGCAGTACGGCGCACGCGGCAGCCGCCTCGTGAAAATGCTCCGCGATGGCCACGGCAAGGTCGTGCTATCGGATGAAGAACTACGCCGCATCGCGATGTGGATCGACTGCAACGCCATCTTCTACGGCGTCAACAAACCCGAAGACCAAGCCCGCCAATTGCAGGCGGAGGCCATACCCATGCCGGAGATTCAGTGAAGCCGAGGATTCGCGCAGATAGAGCAGATGGAGAGATCTGGGAATTCTGCCACTCGTCCTTCCGTTCTTCGTGTGATTCGTGCACTTTGTGGTGTACGTTCTTTATGATTCGCAACCCAAAGGTATAGCCAGGAAACGCCCCATGTCCAAGCGCGACAAGAAGCTCGAAACCACCAACCAACCGGGACCCCTCACCACAAACCCCTTCGCCGCCCTTGCCGGTCAACTACCCGACCTCCCGCCGGGCCCCCCCCCGGGACCGCAGAACTCCAGTTCGGCCTCTTCCTCTTCCTCCCCCACTTCTCCTCCCCCGGGACCGCCGAACTCCTGTTCGGCCTCTCCCAAACCCACATTCACCGTCCAACGCACCCGCAAAGGCGGCTACCCCATCTCCCTCGAAAAACGCCCCAGCGGCAAAGTCGTCACCGTGATCCGCAACGTCTCCGGCGACGCCGAAGGCCTATTAAAACTCCTCAAAAAGAAATGCGGCGCCGGCGGCTGCCTCACCGACGACGCCATCGAAATCCAAGGCGACCACAGAGAACGGATTGAAGCAATTTTGCGAGGATAAGCGAAATCCCGGCGAATCGTTCCCGTCCAGTTCCACTGTTCTATCCTTTCGTCTGCTTTGTGTATTTCGCGATTCCTGCTCTCTATCCAATTCATTTTCCGCTTCACCCGCGTTCCCCGCGGTTTGAAGCTCTTCCCTGACAACAGATTCCCTTTTCGGTACGTGTCTGCAATTTCCGCGGGCTTGCACCCACTACCGGACTGCTGCGCCCTATCGTGTTCCGGGCGAACTTGCAGTCTCTTCGGCTGTGGTCTTGTGCGCCACGGGGGGCCAATTGCGGGGGCCGGCGGGGTGGACAAGGTATGGGAAGCTGGGAGACACAAATCGGGCGACGCCGACATTGACAGGGATCTCGCGCTCGGGTCCGCCGTCAATGAGTTCGAGGACAAGTTCCGCGCCGCGAATTCCGAGTTGCCGGTCCATCGGAGTCGCGACAAGGACCGCGTGCTGGGGGTCAAGGTAGTCCGGCCGCAGAGAAACGCCTGCAAACTGGAAGTTCTCCGCAGCAGGCACTCCGCGTTCCGCGAGGACAGCCACCAGTTTTGTAATCCAATCGTCGTTGCAGACCGCCGCAGTGGGGGCGTTGGGTCCGTTGAAGGCCTGGCTGAGACGATCCAGCATTCCGTAGGCGCCGTCGCGATCGGGGTGTACTTCGACAACGAGCTCGGCATCGCCGCCCCGTTCGATCATCGCTTGGCGCATCCCTTCGCAGAATCGATGCGCCAACCCGCGCCCGGGCCGCCATCCGCAGTAGGCAAGCTTGCGGTGTCCTCGATCCAAGAGCGCCGCTGTCAGGCGAAATCCCTCGATGTACACGTCGGTCATGGCGCAACGCCCCGCCACATCCGGAATCAACCGGTCGATGATGGAGAACGGGATTCCCGCATCGCGCATGGCGAGTATGTCCTCGGTAGGCAGATAGAAATCGCTGATGATTAGGCCATCAATCTGTCCCGCGCGAATCTTGTCCATGTAGTACGTGCCGCGCCGGGTTTGTGATGCCTTCGGGTCCGTTTCCACGATTTGCAGCCCATATCCCCTCGGGCTAAGGACCTCCAGCACACCGCCCAGTTTGAGCGCGAAGAGTTCGCTCTGCCCCATGTCGAGATCGTGGGCGCTGAAGAGCGCGAACCCCACGGTCATGTTGCGCTTCTGCCGGAGGCTTCGCCCCGCTGCGTTGGGGTGATACCCAAGTTCGCGAATAGCGCGCTCGATCCGTTCGCGCGTCCGAGTCGCCACGCAGCCGTTCGCGTTAATGTAGCGAGACACTGTTTGGCGGCTCACGCCGCTTCGGGTGGCGACATCAATCAGGGTCGGCAATGATCGTTGATCTTTCAGGGAAGCTTGATCGACTTCCCCGCTGTGCCGAACTCCGTTATGGTCCTTCTCGCCGCCGTTCCCCGGATGTCTGCTAAGCACTTCTTCGCCCCCTTGGTGATATTGCTTTTGGCTCAGACTGTAACACACCGACTTCGGAGAAGAATTCCAGAGCGCCCGTGCCCACCAACATACTGCACACAAAATTGTGAACGCTCACAATATTGTATTGCTTGCATTATACGACAAACAATAGACAAAAACTATAGCAATTTGAGCGTGAATTTGGGAAGCCTATAGATACCACATGAGCAGCCCACGAACCCAAGGAACACCTCTGAGTGGAATCAGGAGTCTGGATCGGGTACTCGGCGCCACGCCCCCTCCCCATCCCGTCCTGGACCACGAATTGAGTCTGATACACGCACTCCATTCATTTCATTCAGTAAAATGCCTTCTATTGAACTTCGATTGAGATGAGGAGAAGGGGATCTCGGAGGTGAATCGCACCCTATTGACAGAAAGACTCCGTTGTGGTAATTTATCGCCTGCAATTGTGATCGTTCACACAATGTAACGAAAGTCAGTCTATGCTCGCGCGGTAGAGCGGTCGCCCAGGGAAGGCGATTACCGGACCCACTCAACATAGGGGGGAAAGCCTGCGAGCGCGGCGCCTGCTTGAAGAAAGGAGGGGTAAGGCATCGTTTGATGCCTGGATGGTGCGATCCTTGTGGTTCGTTCCAATTGAATTGGGGGCGAGGGACCTCGATTGGCAAGAGTGCAGGCTGGAGGCCAGCGACACAGTCCAGCGAGGGACCGGCTGGAAGGCGGTGATACATCCCGCGAGATCAACTGTCATCGGATTGCAAAACCGCTGGCGGGACGATGACGCAGCGGCCCATAAGTTCGACTGATACGAACCACGCGCTCACGGAACGGCGATTCGTGTGCTTGTTTGTAGATGGTGAGACTTCCTTTGGACTTTGAGAGCAACAGGGTAAAGGACAAAGAAAGGAGTGTCGACAAATGAGAAAGCGTGGCTTCACGTTGATTGAGTTGCTGGTCGTTATAGCGATCATCGGGATTTTGGCGGCGATTCTGCTACCGGCTTTGGCACGTGCACGCGAAGCGGCGCGGCGGGCAAGCTGCCAGAACAATCTTAAACAGTTCGGGCTCGTCTACAAGATGTACGCGGGCGAAAACAAAGGCGAACTGTTCCCCCGGGCGGGCATCCTTCTTACCACATCGGGCGGCTTTACGACTGACGGTCTTGCGGACGACATCTCCGCGATGCCCTCTGGTCCCGCCATCTATCCGGAATACCTGACGGACGTCAACATTTGGTTCTGCCCCTCCAGAGCCAACATTGCCGTGGATGACTACATTGGACCCAATGGTGCTTGGCGCGATGCCAATGGTAACCTCGATCCCTGGGCCTTTGAAGATGACATGGCCTATCAGTATCACGGCTACCTCGCCAAGACGGTGGACGAGCTCGCGACGATGATGGTTGCCGTCGACTTCTATTGCGGCACGCGCGGCACGTATCAAGGAACCTTCAGCCTTGCTGAAGTAGGCCAAAGGCTCGACGCGAGCTTCGATTGGACCGGCGCCGGCGCCACCGAGGCGGTCCTCAGGGCCAGGATTCAGAATCGCATCGAAACCTACCGCACCAGAGATAGTTTCTACTGGCCAATTGGTTCGTCGACTCCCATCATCGATTCGCTTACGATGACCGGCGGAGGCGGCGGCACGTCCGTTCTTCGGCTCAGGGAAGGGATCGAGCGCTTCACGATAACCGACATCAACAACCCGGCAGCAAGCGCGGAAGGCCAGAGCACCATTCCCGTCATGTGGGATCAGGGTATGTCGAGCTCGGGTGACACGCCCGACATTCTTGAGAAGTGGAAGTTCAACCATCTTCCCGGCGGCTCGAACGTTCTGTACATGGACGGCCACGTCTCCTACGGCAAGTTCCCGGCACCCGACGATCGGGAAGTCCCGATGGGCAAGATGGTCGTCATGGTCGGCAGCATTTGGTGATCTCGAAGGCACATCTGTTCGCTATAACGTGATTTCGAGAGCTGTTCGGAGGACGTTGTCTGGGATTCCGGACAACGTCCTCCTTCATTACACATTCGCAGGAAGCAAATGCCATGGAGGTTATCCGGGATGACTCGCAGGACGTTCAGTAGCCTTGTAGTGATTGCAGCCATTCTCGCGGCAGGGAATGCAATCGCCGTTGCCGGAGTGCCCCTCGATAAGGGCGTCATCATCGCATCATCACAAGGGCCAGTGGCAAAGGCCGCTGAAATGCTTCGCGATGAAATCCAAAAGCGAACTGGACTGTCGCTGGGGCAGCAAACGACGTTCCCTCCCGGCGAGGGCGTCCCGGCAATCGTGCTGGGCGTCGCGGACAATATGCCGGCTGGCACGCCTAAGCCGCCGGCAGCGATTGCCGTCCCACAAGCATCCGAGGGCTATGCCGTCTGGGTAGATACCGCTTCCGCCAAAGCGCCCACCGTGTGTATAGCCGGCCGGGATATCCGAGGAACGTTGTTTGGCGCGGGTCGTCTGTTGCGAGCGCTTCATATGAAACAAGGCGCCTTGTCGCTGGACGAGGGCTTTCGTGTGGCATCGGCCCCGCGCTACGCGGTGCGCGGACATGAACTCGGCTACAGAAACAAATCCAACACCTATGACGCGTGGACCGTCGAGCAGTATGAACAGTACATTCGGGACTTGGCCGTGTTCGGGGCCAACGGGGTCCAGCTTGTGGTGCAACTCGACAGCATGGACAAGAAGGGACCGCACATGACCGAGTCGGTCTCCGAGCGAACGGTCAAACTGGCCAAGCTGCTGGGGGACTATGGGCTTCGCGTGTGGATTTGGCTAGCTCCGTCCGAAGAAGCCATTACCCCCCAGACGGCTCCGGCTGTACTCGAAAAATGCCGGGCGCTCTTTGAGGCATGCACGCCTATCGACACGGTATTTGTACCGGGAGGCGACCCCGGCGGCACGCCGCCGGAAGTGCTGCTGCCGTTGCTGAAGGATATGGCGGCGATGTTGAGGGCTGCAAACCCGCACGCGGAAATGTGGGTATCGAATGAGGACATGCCCCACGAGTGGAATGCCACCCTTTTCAGATCGCTCTCCGAGGAGAAGCCCGACTGGCTCAGCGGCGTCGTCTTTGGAACCTGGGTGAAACTACCCTTGGCGGAGATGCGCGCCAAGATACCGGATAACTACCCGTTTGTGCAGTATGCCGACATCACGCACTGTATCGAATGCCAGTACCCTGTGCATGACTGGGATCAGGCGTTTGCAGCCACCTTGGGGCGCGAGCCAATTAACCCACGCCCTGTCGCTACCGCGCATATATACGACACGATGGCCCCGTATACCGTCGGCTTCAATACCTATTCGGACGGCGTGAACGATGATGTCAACAAGATTGTCTGGACCGCAAAAGGCTGGGATGCCAACGCGGGCGTCAAGGAAGTTCTGAAGGAGTATGGCCGGTATTTCATTCATGAAGACCTCGGAAATGACGTGGCCGAGGGGCTTCTTGCACTGGAGCAGAACTGGACGGGTCCCTTGCTCGAGAACAACCGCGTCGAGAACACGCTAGCCTTGTGGAGTGAGATCGAAATGAAGGCGGGAGAAAAAGCCGCGGTCAACTGGCGGCTTCAAATGGGGTTGTACCGTGCCTACTACGATGCCTACATCTACCGAAAGCTGATCGCGGAAACGCGACGAGAGCAACAGGCGCTGACGGAACTTGGGCGCGCGCGAGAAACGGGCGTCGTAACCGCAATTGAACGTGCATCGAAGGTCTTGGCTGAAGCGGATTCACAGCCGGATGCGCCGAACGTACGCGCACGCGTCGAGCAATTGGGCAGCGCCCTGTTCAAGAGCATCGGGATGCAACTCAACGTGGCCACGTATGGTGCGTCCGATTGGGAGCGCGGGGCGACGCTTGATGCGCTTGATATGCCCCTGAACAACCGGCGCTGGCTCGAATCGCAGTTCAAGGAAATCCTGGCGCTGCCGGATGAACCCGCACGCATGGAACGCTTGGCAAACACTCTGAATTGGGAAGATGCCGGGCCGGGAGGATTTTATGACGACCTTGGCAATCCCACGAAACAACCTCATCTCGTGCATAGGAAAGACTGGGACGCAGACCCTGGGTACGTAGTATCGCCGCAGAACGAAGTCATTGAAGTGAAGGGACGCGAGGCGTGGCGGAAATCGTGGCTGGACCAAGGGCAGACCTTATATGGCACGCCGCTGGAGATGCACTACGAAGGCCTCGACGCCAAGGCTGCCTACACCTTGCGCGTAGTCTACACCGGCCGATTCCGGGCCACCATGCGGCTGGTTGCCGATGGGAAGCATGAGATTCACGGTCCACTCTCCCAGCCGTCAGATATCAAGCCAGTCGAATTCCCGATTCCGCGGGAGGCTACAGCCGATGGCGTGCTTGATCTCGAATGGCAGCTTCTGGACGGTCGGGGATGCCAAGTGGCGGAGACGTGGCTTCTTCGTGCAGGGGGGTGAGTTGCGACCACCGAAAGACCCCTCGGAGAATCGGCGCGACGCGGTCAATTGCTTGTCACTAGATTCTCAGCCGATGGCAAACATTCCGTGCTATACTCACTTCGGTTCGGCTGCGGCAGTTTGCGGCCTTACAAGCGAGACGGGGACTGCATTATCTGGGGGGAGCGTGGAGTTATGCGCGCATCTCGAGTTCTCGTCGTCGTTCTGCTGGGAATGGCCGGTTCCTCGGCCATGGCGCAAATCATCATCAACCACACCTGTACCAACCTGAGTTCCGTTCCTTCTTCCGCCATCGAACTTGCCAAGACGAATTTGCGCATTGCCTATGGCCACACGTCGCACGGAAGCCAACTCACGGATGGCATGCTGGGACTCGAAACGTTCGCGGGCGCGCCAAACCCTTCGTCGCTGTATGCGGTGGACCTTTCGGGCGGCGTGACCGCGGGCGTATTGTCCGTGCACGATTACTACGGTAGTTTTCCGGGCGGCGCGTCGGACCTGGGCGCACCGGATTTCACAACGTGGGCCACGGCCACGCGCACCTATCTGCAAAACCCGGCCAACAGCGCGATCAACGTGGTCATGTGGTCGTGGTGCGGCCAACTGAGTTGGGCGAGCACGGCGGACGTGAATCTGTATCTGTCGCAGATGAGCCAGCTCGAAGCGGATTTTCCCGGCGTGAAGTTCGTCTACATGACGGGGCACTCGGACATCTGGAGTTACAGCACCATCACCGCCAACAACCAGCGCATCCGCGACTACTGTCAAGCCAACGGCAAAGTCCTCTTCGATTTCGCCGACATCGAGAGCTACGACCCGGACGGCACGCACTTCCCCTACGTGAGCGACGATTGCAGCTATTACGACGACGGAACGTCGCCATCGCAACTCGGCAATTGGGCGCAGGAATGGCAGGCCGCGCACGTCGAAGGCACGGATTGGTACAACTGCGGGTCGGCGCATTCGGAGCCGCTCAACGCCAACCGGAAGGCCTATGCGGCGTGGTGGCTCTGGGCGCGTCTGGCGGGATGGAGCGGCCCAACTATCGACCCGCCGACCGGAGATTTTCCAGTCACGTGGCCAACAGTCTTCGCGGTTGTATTGTTGGTTGGCGTTCGGACGGTTGTGCGACTACAGCGAAGAGGGTGTGTCGAGTAGCGTCAAGAGACGGCTTCGCGGTAGCTCGGCGTTCGATGAACGCGGCGCAAGTTAACCCTAGACTGCGCGTTACGCAAATGCCTCGGGCAAACCCAACGGCTATCACGTACGCACGCCGCCCTCGGCAAGGCCGGTGCGAGCAGCGGAGTGTTGCGCGGGATTACCCACACCGCCTACTATCGCTATCGAATTCCGATGATGCCAGACGGGCAATACGATAAACGGGAGAAGTGGGCATGAAGCGTACCTGTACGATCCTTTGGTTAACCGTAGCGACTATTGCGGCCTGGGCACAGGAGCCGGTGTGGACCTACGCGCCGCCCGCAGGCCATGTCGATATATCGCCGGGGGTCGGCGACCTTGATGGAGACGGAAACGTCGAAATCGTCGTGGGCACGACGGCGGGCCTTGTTGTGGCGCTCAATGCTCAAGGGAAGGAAATCTGGCGCAGGGAGACCGGCTCGGCCGTGTGCATCCCCCCCACGCTTGCGGATGTGTCGGGCGACGAAGCGCCGGAGGTTCTGGCCATGAACCGGCAAGGACGAGTCCTCTGCTTGAATGGCCGCACCGGCAGAATCGTCTGGGATACCTCGCTCCCGACGCCGCCTGAATGGGGCATGACGGCACTCGCCGTGGCCGACCTTGATGGAGATGGCAGCCGGGAAATAGTCACGGGAACGCGAGACGGCGCCGTCGTGTGCCTACGAGGGTCCGGAGAGCAGGCATGGGTATTCCAAGGCGACTTGGGCAAGGTACTCTGCCCCGCTATCGCCGACTTGGACGGCGACCGCCAAGCCGAGGTACTCGTCGGTTCGGAGAAGATTGGACTTCTGTGCCTCACGGCAACGGGGAAAGAGTTGTGGCGCGTTGGCCAAGGCCTTGGCAGCAGTCCTGTCGTGTGCGACTTGCAAGGCTCAGGGGCGCCAGCCATCGTTACGGGGATTGGCAAGACGCTGCAAGCCATCAATGCCGAGGGCAAGACGTTGTGGTCCTACCCAATGCAGCGCGAAATCGATAGCGCCATTACGGTAGCCGATGCGGACGGAGACGGCGCGTTCGAAATCTACGCAGTCGATCTGTCGGGGACGCTCACGTGCGTGTCGCCGGATGGGCAAGTGCGGTGGACCACCAGCGTGGAAGAGCGGGTGCGGCGCGCGCCGTCGGTGGGCGATGTGGATGGCGACGGGACCATGGAGATTCTCGTCGCGGGCTACAGCCGCGCGATGCACGTGTTCGATCCGAAGGGAGGCTTGAAGGTACGCGTTCCGTTGCCGGGCGCATCCAATTCTTCAGCCACGCTCGCGGTCCTTGGCGATGCGGGGTTGAGCGTCATCGTGCCCGTTGCCTCGGAATCGATGCAGGTGCTGCATTGGAAAGGCGCGACGCGCGATGCCAAAGTCGCGGCGCAAGAATACCGCGTCAATTCGAAACGCACAGGCTCCCTCTGGGCAAACGCCAAAGAGCCTGTGGTCGCGTTGACGGCCGATTTCGGGGGGATGTACGTCGGGACGAACTACCTCAACGCCGTTGCGCGGAACCCCGAGCGCAAGCGACTGACGTTGCGTGTCGAAGTGAGCCGCAACCACGGTGAACCTTCCGTTACCGAAGTGACCTCCGAGGACGTGTTGGTCGAACGCCAGTTCCCCTACACGCTCCCCGCCACCGAATCGACCGACTTGAGGCTTGTATGCACCCTCTTGGAGGGGGAGCGAGTGCTCGCGCGCCGCGAACGCGTGACGCATGTCGTGCCGTTTGCCAAAGAAACCTCCGATACCGAGCGACTGCTCGCATCCGTGCACGAGCGATTGCCAAAGTTGCTTGACGCGGACGGCATCGAAGAGCGGACCTGTTTCGTGGAGGCAAAGCTCGCGGAATTGCGAGCGAGCGTCGCTGCCGCCGGTACCGCCAGCGATGATAGTCGAGCACTTCTTCGTGAGTCGTTGGCAACGCTGCTGCGCGAGGCCGGCGAGTTGGAGAACCTGTCGGCAATGGCGATGGACGCCGCCGCGGAGGGAAGCACCTCGGTAGTCCGCGCGGCCAACCCTTGGCGTCCGATGAGCGGACTCGCCGACCTGGCGAAAGACAAGAACGCGCCGAAGGAACTCACTGTGTCGGCGTTTGGCGGCGAAACGGAGTCGGCTGCGCTCAACGTCTTCAATCTTTCAAACCTACCGCGCCCGTTCCGCGTCGAACTTGCCCCGCTCACGCAAGGAGACCAAGTTGTTGCGGCCAAGGAAGCGGTGAACCTGTTTGAAGTCATCGACGTTCCGACGGAACGGAGCGACATGTCGTCGGACGCGTTGGCTGGGTTGAACGCGGCCAACGTCTTGCAGACTCCTGCGTGGAACGCTCGCCAGCTTTGGTTCAACGTGAACACCCGTTCCCTCGCTCCGGGAGAATGGAAAGGCAGCGTGCTGCTACGAAGCCTGGAAGTCACGCCAATCGTGATGCGTGTTCCGTTGACAGTAACTGTGTGGAAAACACGGGTGCCCGAAGACCAGCTCTTACGCCACTGCGGTTGGGGCTATGTGAGCTCGTCCATGCTGAAGGACCAGCCCGAAGAAGCCCTCAAAGACCAGGTCGATCACGGGACCAACGTGTTCGTCGCCACGGTTGCGCCGAAAGCCCAATTCGATGCCGACGGTAACCTCGCCGGCGAGGTCGATTTCGCCGACCACGATCCCTACGTGAAGCAGCATGCCCCGCACGGCATCATCCTGTTCTGCGGCTATCAGGGAGCGTTGCAGGGGCCCAGCGACTCTTCCTCGGAAGCCTACGCCAAGGCCTACGCGCAATGGGTGCAATTGTGGGTGAAGCATCTTGCGGAACTCGGCGTGGGCTATGATGGGTTCGCGCTGTATCCGGTCGATGAACCGGGGCTTCACAACGGCCTCGTGGACGCTTACCTCCGCATGGCGAAACTCACGCGCGATGCCGACCCGAAGGTTCAGATGTACACAGACCCCGTTGGGGGGATAACGACCGACGAGTTGCGTTCCATGGTGCCCTACGTGGACATCTGGTGCCCGAACCGAGGCGGCCTGCTCCTGGAAGAATCCAACGCCGAGAAACTGGAGATTATCAAGGGGTCGGGGAAAGCCGTGTGGACGTACGAATGCGACGACAACGCCAAGCACATGTCGCCGTTGGGGTACTACCGAGGCCAATCGTGGCTCGCGTGGCACCACGGTCTGACGGGCATTGGATTCTGGTCCTACTGCACGTCTGTAGACGACCCGTGGTTCGTGCCCAATGCGCGCTACGACTATCTGCTCGTTTACCCTGGCAATGGCGTCGTAGCCAGCAAGCGATGGGAAGCTGTGCGTGACGGCATCGAGGACTACGGCATCCTCTCCGTGCTCAGACAGACCGTCGAGAGCAAAGGCGCATCCGCCAAACCCGAGGATGTCGAAGCAGCAAACAAGGTGCTGGGCGAGCAAGCCACGCGCGTGGCCGAGTTCTGCGTCGTCGATGACGATGCCGCGTTGCCGCTGGGCACGGACGAGCGAGAGATTCGCTCGCGAATCGAAGATCGCCAGTGGGCGGAAGTCCAAGACATACGCAAGGAAATCGCGCGTCTGCTCGATACGCTCTAGGAATCGCTTGACGGGCAGGTTCGAGATCCTTACGCCCGCACGCGGCGAAGGGTGAACCGTGTCCGGGAACGGTGTAAACTTCGTGCATGGGGGGCGGACTCTCGATGCACGGGGATTATCCACACGTTGAAGGTAAGCATGTCGTGAGTAAAATTTCATTGCTGATAATGGCGCTGTCGGTGCTGCACAGTGCAGGGGCGGCGGATGATTTGATGGCGAAATTCAAGACGCCGCCGGACACGACCAAACCGCGTTGTTACTGGTATTGGATGGACGGCCATAT
>JBHEKO010000810.1:0-4473 GCA_041859475.1 Candidatus Hydrogenedentales bacterium | reverse complement strand
GACGCTCGCCGTCACGCAGGAGAAGCACTATTGGGTTTTCGCCGTTGCTGCCGTCGAAGGCGAAGGCCTGGAAGAACTGGTGTTCTCGAACATCGGACTCACCGTCAAGGGGACGCTGGACGAGCCGTTCACGGGCTGCGCCTTGGCCATGAATCTTCAAACCAATGTTGCGGAAATCCCCGGGCCCAACGCGCGTATGATTGCGACGTGCTATCCGCGCTTCGGGCTGGTTGGCGCGAAAGTCTCGGTTATCGCATGCCCGACGGCGCAACTACGCGACATCATGAAAGAAGCCGTGAGCGCGGGCGACGAGATTCCGCGGTCCAATATTGGCGGACCGTGGGCGCTCGATTCGGAGGGGAACCGCGGGTCGTACCTGTTCGATTTCGGGTCGTGCACGGAGAAGACGGTCGATTCGTGGATTGCGTTGGTGAAGCAGTTGGGATTGAATCAGATCGATTTCCACACGGGCGGCTCGCTGCGCTTCGGCGATTGCATGCCCAACCCGGACCTCTTTCCCAACGGACGGGCCAGCGTGAAGGCGGTGATCGACAAGTTACACGCGGCGGGCATCATGGCCGGCCTCCACACCTACGCGTTTTTCATCGCCAAGGACACACCCTATGTAACGCCCGTCCCCGATCCGCGTCTTGGAAAATTCACCTCGTTCACGCTGTCGGAGCCGATATCCGCCGATGCCACGTCGGTGCCGGTGGACGAGTCGACGGAAAAGATGTCGACCATAACGGGGTTCTTCGTACACAACAGCGTGACGCTTCAGATCGACAACGAATTGATCACATTTTCGGAGTTTGCGAAGGAAGCGCCGTACGGCTTCACAAAAGTCACGCGCGGCGCGTTGGGCACCACGGCAGCTCCGCATGAGAAGGGCGCGAAAGTGCATCATCTGCGCGAGTGCTTTGGCTTGTTCACGCCGGATGCGGATTCGACGATGCTCGCGGAAGTGGCCGCGAATACGGCAAACACCTTCAACGAATGCGGCTTCGACATGATCTATCTTGACGCGCTCGACGGCGAGGGCATCCTCGCGGGCCCGGAAAATGCGTGGCATTACGGATCCAAGTTCACGTGGGAAATCGCGAAGCGCCTCAACAAACCGGCCTTGTTCGAGATGAGCACATTCCATCACCACCTGTGGTATGTGCGCGCGCGCATGGGCGCATGGGATCACCCCAACCGGTCGCACAAGGAGTTCATCGATACGCATGTCCAGGGCAACCTCGGCGGCGCGGGCATGTTTCTGCCGATGAACCTGGGGTGGTGGTCCGTGAAGACGTGGACGGGGGCGCGCGGCGAACCCACATTTCCCGACGACATCGAATACCTGATGGGCAAGTGTCTTGGCGGCGACATGGGCATCAGTCTCATGGGCGTGAATCCCGGCAACATCGACAATGTGCCCGCGTACCAGCGGCTCGCGCCGATCTTCCGCCAGTACGAAGAGCTTCGGCATGCGAAGTACTTCCCCGAGACGATCAAGCAACAGCTTCGCGAGCCGGGCAAAGACTTCACGCTGGAGCAAGCCGGCGATGGGAAATGGCAGTTCCGGCGCATGCATTACGACAAGCACAAGGTGTGCGGACTCAATGGGTGGTCGAATACGTGGACCACGAGCAATGTCTATGGCGAGCAACCGCTGCGCGTGCGCATCGAGGCGCTACTCTCGGCAGCGCCGTACGATTCGCCTGACGGCGTCGTAATCGAGGACTTTGGGAAACCTTCGGAGGCGTTCACCGGAGGCAAGATCAAGCCGGGCGTCACGGGAACACTTACGCAATCGACCGAGCAGACGAAGGTTGGCAACGTGAGTGGATGTTACACCGCGACCAGCACAAACGACGAGCCGCGCGGATCGTGGATTCAGATGGTGCGCACGTTCTCGCCGGAATTGAACATCGACAAACAGCAGGCGATTGGCGTGTGGGTCTACGGAGACGGCCAGGGCGAACTGCTCAATCTTCAACTCAAGAGTCCCGACCACATTGCGGGCGGAATCGGCGACGGGTACGTGCTTGTCGATTTCACGGGCTGGCGTTACTTCGAGTTGATCGAGAACGAAGGCGTCAACATGGAGAAGTGGGGGTGGCCTTACGGCGGCGGCTACTCCGTTTCGCGCGAAGACATCAGTTTTGCGAATGTCTCTTCGCTCTCGCTTTGGTACAACAACCTGCCGAAGGGGAAGCCGGTCACGTGCTACCTCAGTCCGGTCAAGGCGTTGCCCTTGGTAGACGTGACGCTCAAGAATCCGCGAATCACGCTGGGCGGAAAGACCATTACGTTCCCGGTCGAGATCACGAGCGGCAGCTATCTCGAGTTTCAATCGATGGACGACTGCAAGCTTTATGGCAAGAACGGCGAGTTGATCGGCGACGTGAAGCCCCAGGGGGATGCGCCGGTGCTGGCGGCTGGCGAGAATCAGGTGGCGTTTCAGTGCGATGCCGCGGATGGACCGACGCCGCGTGCGCGTGTGACGGTGATTGGACGAGGGGACGTGCTGCAGCCGTAAGGGGAAGGGAAAAGGACCTAAAGGACCTGAAGGACCTAAAGGACAAGAAGGACCGGAAGGACCGGAAGGACAAGAAGGACCGGAAGGACCTATGGGAACTCAGAGGTCATAGATTCTTTGGGTCTTGCTACTTCGTGCCGTGGGCGGCTTCGAGGACCTTTGAGACAAACCCGCCGGGGGCGCAGGCCTCCGCAATGCCCTGGCGCGCGAACGCCAGAGGATACGACCACACGACCATATGATCGTAGTAATCGTGTCCATGGCAGGTACCGCCGGTCTTAGAGTTTATCCCGCAGGGTTGCGACCACGGCATGGCGTGCGGACCGCGGAAGATTGTGTCGAGCATGCCCTTCGCGGCGGCTTCACCATCCGCTTGCTTGCCGTGATACATGAAGGCCATTGCGGCGGTGGCGTTGCACTGAATGAAGATGTCGCGCGACCAACAGGTGTCCGGGATGCCTGAGCCGCCGCCCTCGACGCACAACGTGCCGTCCGCGTAGACGGCGTCGACCATGCCGAACGGAGACGCGGGGGTGTTGAGGCGCGCGATGGATTCGAGCGCCTTCGCGATGCGGTCTTCCGGCAATACATCGCTCAAGCCCAACACGCGGGTACACCAGACGCTGCTGAGTTGGGCCGCAAAACACGAGTCGTTTTTCCGGCCCGTGGCAGGTTCGTTGTAGGTCCGATAGAACTCGCCGGTCCAGAGCTTTTCGTCGTAGCTCTTCTGGGCGTGGCCCAGCACGTCGCGCCACTGTTGCGCTTGATCCTTGTCGCCCATCATATCGGCCATTTGAATGCCGCATTGGACCGCTGCCATGCCTTTGCCCGCGGTGTAGCTGCTTGCGCCGTACCACGGCCAGTTGTCCAAGGGGTTGTTCCCCGGAAAGGTCTCGCCCTTGAGCGCATGCGCATGGTCCTCGACCAAGCCGTCGGCATCCTTGTCCAACGACAGCATGAAATTGACGGAGTCCCGGGCCGAATCCCAGAAATCGTCCAGGAATTGCCGGTCGCCGGTGCGGAGATAGTAGCGGTAGATCATCTGCGGATACTCGCCCGCGCCGCAGGTGTGCTGGCAATGGTAGCGGGGATCGCGAATGCCAAAGGCGAGTCCGAGGCAGAACGGAGGTTCGCCGTCCCGGAGTTGGAAATGCCGAATGGCTTTGAGCGTGGTCAATTCGAGTTCCGGGAAGAAGAACAAGGCCGGCCAGTGCCCGAAGAAGCGGCACGGCATCGTCTCGGTGATCGAACACGTGGAGAAACTCTCGTTGACGAGGAATAGTCCTTCCTTGCCCCACCAATCGTCGGGCCGGGTCGTGGCGAGCCACAACGAGTTCTTGGTCAAGGCATACGGGGCGGCGACCAATGCTTCCTTCATCCAATCCGGAAAGTCCGCGCCGTACACGACTTCCTGCCACGCCAGCACGCGCCGGAGCCACTCCGCATGCATGTCGATTGCATGTGCGGCAACCGCTTGCGCGTCCTGCATCCGCTCCGAATACATGTGCTTCTCGACGCGGCCGGAACTGTCGCGAAGGTAGGGTTGGTTCCAGGCCAAGACGAAGCGGAACAGAGCGCGTTCGCCCGGCTGCAATTCGCGGCCGGACGAAACGCGTGCGCCCGCCTCCACTGGGTCGACGCGCCCGTTTTCGGCGGCGACGGCATAGGTGTGGCGCACCCAGTCGGGCAGGCCCTCGACGGGACGGTGCGACACCTGCGCGCCCGCCCATGCGCCGTTCGTGAAGGATGCACGCTCTCCCTGAGGGAAGCCGCCCGGTCCGAATGCGGCGGTGGCCGCTTGTACCGTGTCGGAAAGGTTCGTCACGAAGACCTCGAAGACGGCGGCCGGCGTGTTGGACTCGATGGCGTCGCCCGGGATGAAGGGGCTGAATGCGCGGACTTCGACGCGGAGAGGGGCGTCGAAGTCGAACCGTGCATCCGCGACC
>JBHEKO010000773.1:0-5193 GCA_041859475.1 Candidatus Hydrogenedentales bacterium | reverse complement strand
TTATTCAAAATACGGAGCGTTGGGGGTAGCATGGACGGCGTGACAAGTACAGTAGTACGGGAGATGGTGAGCATCGATTATGCCATCATCGCCTTTTACATGGTCGGCGTGCTCATCATCGGCACGTACTACGGCCGGTATATCAAGACCGCGGGCGACTTCTTCCTTGCGGGGCGCGCACTTCCCTTTTGGGCGATCGGTATGTCGATCGTCGTGAGCGATATCGGCGCGACGGACTTCATCTTCGTGGGCGGCAACGCGTACCGGTACGGCGTTTCCGTGGCGAATTTCGATTGGATGGGGTCGATGCCGGCGATGGTCATCGCGGCGTTCCTGTTCATTCCCTATTTCTGGCGGTCGGGGGTTTACACGATCCCGGAGTTCCTGGGGCGGCGGTACAACAGCACGGTACAGGTTATTCACGCGACCATATGGGGGCTGTTCATGGTCACCATGCTCGCGGTAATGCTCGGCACGACCGCAAAGCTTCTGAATACGGTCGTTGGACTCCCCTATTGGTACGGCGTTGTGATTATGGTGGTTATTGTCGGCATCTACACCTTCTCCGGGGGCCTTGCCGCGGTCGTCATGACCGACGTGATTCAGATGGTGGTCATGTTCGTGGGCGGTATCGCGATGATGGCCTTGTGCATCTGGGACGTGGGCGGCTGGACTTCGATGAAGGAGCAAATCCTGAGTACGCCCGGTTTTGAGCACCATTTCACCATCCTGCTTCCGAACGATACGACCTCTCCATACCCATGGTCCGGCATCGTGTTTGGGTTGGGCCTCGTCATGGCCACGGCCTACATGAGCGGAAATCAGGCGGTAGTCCAGCGGTGTTTCGGCGCGCGCTCCGAGTGGGACGCGAAGGGCGGCATGCTCTTTGGCGGGTTCCTGAAATTTTTCATACCCATCATGGTGGCGTTGCCCGGACTTGCGGCTATCGTGCTGTTGGGCTCCGACCTGAAGAGCGGTGACGACGCGATCCCCATCATCATTCGCGACGTGCTGCCGCCGGGGCTTACTGGCTTGATGTTTTCGGCGTTGTTCGCGGCGCTGATGTCGAGCGTGGACTCGTATCTCAACTCAGCGACGACCATATTCACGACGGACTTGTACGGCCGTTATCTGCACATGACGACCGGAAAGTTTCCCACGGAGAAGAACGCCCTTGTGGTTGGCCGCATATTCACGATTCTGTTTATTGTGGGCGGCGCCTTGATGTCGAAGTGGGTTATTCAGCACGAGAGCATGTACAACTTCATTCAAACGTAGCTGGCCATGTTCCAGGGGCCCGTCTTCGCGATCCTCTTGCTGGGGATCATGTGGAAACGGGCGACGCGCTGGGGCGGCCTGGCGGGGTTGGTGCTTGGCGTCTGCTTCACGGTCGTTCTCAACAACACCGAAGGACTCTTCCCGTACAAAGATCCCTTCCTGTTTGTCGCGTGGTGGTCGTTCGTATTCTCGATGATCGTAACGGTCGTCGTGAGCCTCGTGACGCCGGCGGAGCCGGAAGAGAAGATCCGGGGCCTGACGTTTGGCCAGGTGATGAAGGACGGGAAGATGCAGCGCGTCTTGCATGAGAGGGTATCGTAATGAGCTTCGCGGATCTTGTCGAACGGTTTAGCAGCGGGGTTTCGCACTTCTTTCAGCCGATCCTTCAGCCGATTTTCACGCCCATTAGCGACGCGATGGCCCACGTCTACGAGCCTTGGGCGACGGGTTGCGCCGTGGGGCTGTTTATCCTTGCGATGCTGTGGGTGTGCTTCGGCCTTCGAAAGGAATTCGTGAATCTCGACGCTCCTCACAAGGGGATCTTGTACGACCTTCGGGTCTGGACCGTTCTGTCGATGTTGCCGCACGTAATCGTCTATTTCTATTTCGAATAAGAGGCGGGTTCAAGAGCCATGGATACAGCACCCAAGAACGACCATACGGAGCGCGACTCCGCGACCTTTCTCATACTGGGGATCTTCATCTTTCTGCTCGGCATTCCCGTGACCGTCGGTGTGTTGTGGGAGGGAGATATGCATGCGCGCGTGATCACGGCGATTTCGGGCGCTGCCCTGTTTACAGTCGGGTTGGGCATGCTCGCGCGCGGCGTTGTGTTGCGTCGACGCCTTCCTTGACGGCCTCGGACGGCGCGCGGTAGCGGCATTGCGCGCTGCGGCGAACCATGAAACACATCGCGCCACGCTTCGATAGGGCGACGGCCCTAAGGCTTATCTACACCCGAAGAGGGTTCCTCCGGCGTCTGTTTCGTCCGCTTCCTGCGTGCCAGGGTCTGGCCGGCGAAAAGGGTGTTCTGCCGTATCTCGAAATCGTGTACATGCCCTACTACGTGGCGACATTCGAGTTTGAATCCGCTTCGGTGGATGACGTGATTTCCGTGTGTGTCGACGGATGTGGCGGAGCGTTCTCGTTGTTTCAGGGAGAGACCAGGGTTACGGAAGGCGTGCCGGACGGGCAGTTTTTTCCTCCGGTCTTGCGTGAAGACGAGGCGATTCTGCTGGCGCGCAAGGGGTTGCTCGCGGCCCTGCTTCAACAGCGGGGCCAGTCGCGAAGGCCCGTGCCTAAATCCATCCAATCCGTCGTGTTATTGCACTGGCCGCTTTGGGTCTATTACTATCACCGTTGGCGCGGTTGCCTGGACGTTATCCTGATAGACGCCGCAACCGGGGAGCGCCTCGGCGGACGGGCCAAGTCGTCGGTTCTGAACGCGTTTACGTCCGCTCCCGCAACGAACTCGACCTCTCTCTGATTGGTCATTGGCGCTGCCTGTTCTTGGGTAGCTTTGAAAAGGAGAACCTTCCGTGACTCGACTTTACGCCATCATTCTATGCTGTATTTTCTCCGCGCTTACCGCGTGGGCCCAAGCCGAAGACAAACCAACCTTTGCGGAGCGCCTTGGCTGGCCGAAAGGGTCGAGGGTCGTCATCTTTCACAGCGACGACGCGGGGATGTCGCATTCGTCGAACGTGGGGACTATCGAGGGGATCGAAAAAGGGCTCGTGACTTCCGCGAGCACGATGATGCCGTGCGGGTGGGTGCCGGAGTGGGCGAAGTATATGAAGGAGCATCCCGAATTCGACAACGGGCTGCATCTGACGTTGACGTCGGAGTGGGAGAATTATCGTTGGATGCCGGTGGCGGGTAGCGCGGCGGTACCGTCGCTGTCGGACGAGCAGGGGTGTCTCTGGGACAACGTAGAGCTTGCCGGGAAGAACGCGACGCCGGACGATATCGAGAAGGAGATCCGGGCGCAGATCGAGCGGGCGCAGAAGATGGGATTGCCGATCACGCATCTCGATACGCACATGGGCACGGTGTTCGCGCGCCCCGATTTTTTGGAGCGGTATATCAAGGTGGGCGTGGAGAAGCACATCCCGATCATGATCATGGGCGGTCACATGACGCACACGATCAAGTCGGAAGGAGAAGCGGTTGCGGCGTTGAAGGCGCTGGGCATTGGGGAGAAGGTTTGGGAAGGCGGGTTGCCGGTTCTCGACGATTTGATCACGTATACGTACGATGTGAAGACGTTCGACGAGAAGAAGGCGATGGTTATCGACGCGCTTAGGACCCTGAAGCCTGGGATAACGCAGATCATCGTGCATTGCACGCGGCCCACGGAGGACTTCGGGTTTATCACGACGTCGGGCGAGACGCGGCTGAACGACTTGCTGGTGGTGATCGACCCGGAGGTCAAGAAAACCGTGGAAGACGAGAAGATTATTCTCAGCACGTGGCGCGAGCTGCAACAACGTCGCGACAAGGCAGTGAAGTAAAGAGCACAGCGGGAGGATATTGGTATGGGCGGTGAATTACGCGTCACGGTCTGGAACGAAGGGCTGCACGAGAAGCATAACGAGGATGTCGCGAAGGTCTATCCGGACGGCATGGGCACGGAGATCGCGCGGTCGTTGCATGGCAAGCCGGGGATCGCGACGGTGCACGTTGCGGAGTTGGAGCATCCGGAGCACGGGTTGCCGGACCACATCCTGGACACGACGGATGTGCTGACGTGGTGGGGGCACCTTGCGCACGACCAGGTCTCGGACGCCATCGTAGAGAAGGTGTACCAGCGGGTTATGGACGGCATGGGCCTGTTGGTACTTCATTCCGGCCACTATTCGAAGATCTTCAAGCGCCTGATGGGGACATCGTGCGGGTTGAAATGGCGCGAGATCGGCGAGCGCGAGCGGTTGTGGGTCGTCGATCCCGGGCATCCCATCGCCGACGGATTGCCTGAGTATTTCGAGTTGCCGCACGTCGAGATGTATGGCGAGCACTTCGATATTCCACAGCCCGACCAGCTCGTTTTCATCAGTTGGTTTCAGGGCGGGGAAGTCTTTCGTAGCGGGTGTTGCTGGCATCGGGGCAAGGGGAAGATCTTCTATTTCCGTCCGGGGCACGAGACGTTCCCGATTTATTACAACGAGCAGGTCCAGCGGGTCATTTACAACGGTGTGCGCTGGCTTGCGCCGGCTGGTGTGAAGACGCTGGTGCGGGACAATGTGGAGCCGTTGGAACAGGTGGTGATTGATCCCTGAATGCGTTGCAATCAATTGTGATGAATTCACGAATTCGTGATATCATAGAAATCGTGCTCGCAGTAGGGCGAGCAAGCAGCAACAGGGAGTACAGTAGTATGAAGCACCTTACCAGCTTGACGAAAGCGCATCCTGCCCTTGCGGTCACCGACGGCCATCCGTCCATCGTGGACAGCATCAGTGAATTCCTGAAGGATCCGTTGGGAGTCATTGACCTGCACGTCAAAAGATAGAACGAGCCGAGATTCTTTCGCAAGGGCGAGACGGTGCAATGTACCGATACTCGCTCTTGCGTTTTTTGGGGAGAGGCCGATGGGGTAGGGGGCAGGATTGGGGAACGGCAGTGCCGCCGGTGAAAGAGACGCAACCACCGATAGACACCGATGAACACTGATAAAGACCGAGAAGAGACCCGGTCAAGCGGGAAGAACTCCAAACCACGGTGGAACGCTGGGATCACGGGGAATGGCGAAGAGGCCTTGGCCGCGAAGGGGCGCGATTGAAATGGAGAACTTCCACGTGTAGCCCCGCTTCCGTCTGCCTGGTGCACTTCTTCGTCCGGCCCCAATTGCGTGCCGTTTTGGAATCGGTGTAGACTGGGTTTACTTTGGAAGAAGGTGTCAATCGCGGTTCGTGC
>JBHEKO010000472.1:0-6569 GCA_041859475.1 Candidatus Hydrogenedentales bacterium | reverse complement strand
TCTCGACGGCACCGTGACGGGCGCTTACTCCGACGACGAGAAGAAGCGGGATTGGGTCACTTTCTTCGAGAAGACGGTGTTGGTCTACGACACCCAGAGAGGGCGGTTGGGCACGGCGGATCCCCTGCTGGAGCAGACGTCGATTCCGAGTTCCGCCGTTGTTGGTGACACCACGTACTGTTTGGGCGGAGAAGGCGGTCCCAGGCTATTCCATCCCGCTACGCTTCAGATTGGTAAAGTCGTCAATGTCATGCCGTGAGCGCAATGCAACGATAGCCGCGTACGAGCGGCACCCGATTGCGGGGTGGCTCGTAGCGGCTATGGGCGAATGCGTCTTGTGGGTCCTTGGGGTGGGCGACTTCCCTGCTTAGGGTTCGTGCTTCCCGTTCATGCTTTCAACGACCACGATCCCCGAAGGCGTCACGTGGAAACGCTTGGCATCTTCCACCGCGTCGTACCCGATTACGGTATTCTCGGGGATTTCGACGTTCTTCTCGATGATGGCGCGCCGGATGCGGGAGTTGCGTCCGATGCTGCATTCCGGCAACAGGATGGACTCCTCGACGTGCGAGTAGCTGTGGACGCGGACATCCGGCGACAGCACGCTGCGTTTCACGAGGCCTCCGCTGATGATGCACCCGGCGCTCACGACGGAGTCTACCGCCGCGCCGAATCGGACACCTTCGCTTGCGAACACAAACTTCGCGGGGGGGGAATTGGTTAGCAGAGTGTGGATCGGCCAGTCGCGGTCGTACAGGTTGAACACGGGGTCCACCGACACGAGTTCGAGGTTGCTTTCCCAATAGGCATCCAAGGTACCCACGTCGCGCCAGTACTGGGCGGATTTCTTGTTCTCATCGCGGAACATATACGCGAATACCCGGTGGGACTTGATCAGCTTCGGGATAATGTCTTTCCCGAAGTCGTGCGCCGAAACCTCCTTGGCGTCGTCGATGCAGGCCTCCCTGAGGACCTTCGTGTCGAAGACGTAGATCCCCATCGATGCCAAGGCCGTGTCCGGCCTGTCGGGCAGCGCACACGGATTCTCCGGCTTCTCTTGGAAACTGGAAACCTTCCCGGTGTAGTCGACGCCGAGCACGCCAAATCGATTGGCCTCGGTCACAGGCATCTCGATTGTGGCGATGGTCAGGTCCGCTTCGTTGCGGCGGTGAAACGCGACCATTTCGCCGTAGTCCATCTTATAGATGTGGTCGCCGCCAAGTATCATTACCTGGGAAGGATTGACGTGATCGATCGAATACAAATTCTGATAGATCGCGTCAGCCGTTCCCTGGTACCAGTCTTCGCCCACACGCTTTTGTGGTGGAATGACTTCGATGAATTCGCCTAAGTCGTTATGGAAGAGATTCCAGCCCGCGCGAATGTGACGTATCAGTGACAATGATTTGTATTGAACAAGCACCATGATCTTGGTGCAATGCGAGTTAAGGCAATTTGACAATGTAATGTCGATAAGACGATAGATGCCCCCGAACATCACGGCCGGTTTGGCGCGGTCCTTCGTCAGCGGGAAAAGACGTTCTCCCGCGCCTCCCGCCAAAACAACGGCAAGCACATTGCTCATATCATATCGGGAGCGCCCCCTAAGGACCATCGCGTTCCTCCTCTCCAATGAAAGCTCGGCACGGCGCCCCATCCGCCCCAAGCAGATGCAGCGGCAGCGCCACAAACTGATATACGCCTGTCGCGAAGCCGGTCAGTACCAACCCCTCGACCACAAACACGTCGTTCCGAAGCAGGATATGGTGCGTGTCCTGCCCAGGCTGCTTGAAGGGAGCAACGGACAGATAGTCCACGCCGACCAACCGTACCCCATCATCCACCAGGCGTTGAGCCGCGCACGCGGACAACGCGACATAGTCCTTCCGAAACGGTCCATTTGGCTCGTGATTCGAATTGCGTGTCTTGAACAACACCCGGCGGGGGAGGGGGGCGTCCCCCAAATCCCCTTCGCGAATCTCGTCCACATGCGGCAAATCGAGCACGAGCGCGTCTCCGAAGAACAGCGACGTGTCCACTTGGTCCAAGCGACGGCCGTCGTCTTCGAAGTGCCAAGGCGCATCCACGTGCGTGCCCGTGTGCGTGCTCATAACCAAGCTGGATACGTTTGACCCTGCTCCCGCCGCGATGCGCGACAGGGCCTCCATCGCGAACGCAGGGTCTCCCGGCCAAACCGTCATGCCTACGTGCATGGGAATGGTCACGTCTATCCAACGTGTGGCCATGAATACCCCCGAAGTATCCCGCTGATTCTACCCTTGTGGTCTGCCCAGACAGTGCCGAGATATTCCGGCAGAACCCATCCCAGTCTAGCCCGAAACCAAGACCTCTATCAGGAGGCCCTTCCGAGTCGCGTCTTTGGCTGAAAGCTGTGAAAGCCGCATAAAAACAAAGAAACCACTCTCCTACGGAGGGTTTTCATGTACCTCAGAGCAAGTTGCCGCTTTGGAGGCACGTTAGCCGCCAAGGGTAATTGTACCACATCCCTGTTCCATCTGCTTCGCTTTTGCATTCAGCAACGTGCCCATGGAGGGGGAGGGCTCATCACCGGTAGAGTAGAGACGATGCGTAGGCATTTTCCTGGGATTCGGACGGATACAATTCGACCATTTTCCTCAAGATACGCCTGCGGTTTTCTTCGTCTGCGAGTCGTTCATAGCAGGTCACCAGTTGCAGATAGGCGTCCCGTATTCCCGGCGAATCGGGATGGTCGGAGATGAGGCGTTCAAAACACAGGGCGGCTTCGCGATAGTCGCCCTGCTTCTGGCGATAGAGATTCCCCATCGCGGCCAACAAGGCCGGCGCTTCTTCTCCCTTGGGGTCGTCTTCATAGCGAGAGCGATACGTTTCCAGGACGTTCTGGACGGATGCGTCCTCTGGGACTTGTGCCGCGACAGGCGCCTTCGCCGAGGCCTCTTCCTTTGCCGCCGTCATATGCTGAGCGACATCGGTCGTAATTGGGGCGCTGCCGGAACGGGCATACCCCACCGTAGCAGCCACAAGGACAATTGCCATGATGACCAAGAGGTACCAACTATCCCGAAGCGTCTTTGTCAAGAGGCTGTTCATACGCCTAATTCCCTCCAGGAAACCTGCGAATAGACCATGATTGGGTAGCCTCCAATCATCCCCAGGGGCAGATTGTCGGCCAATTCAGGCACTTGATAGATTTCGGGGACATTTGTCCCCATATCGAAATAGGTGGAGACAAACGTTCCTGTCACGATGGTCTGCTTGGACGAAATGATACGGCCTTGTGCGTAGAAAGCCCCCATCAGTTTCAACTGTGAATTGGTTCCGACGGTCAGGTCGCCGCCTACCATAATCCCAAAGAAATTATTCACCGGAAAGCTATTTGCTGTTGTCCCATTGGTATTGATTGACAGAAGGTCCGTGTCGATTCTCGCATTCCCCTTAACCAGAATCGCACCTCTGCCCGAGTAACTGATTGTTTTGTCGTTACCACTCCCTCGGTCAATTGAGAGGTTGCCGTTAATCTGGACTTGCCCATTGATCATCATGCGATTCGCGGCCGCATCGAAGTAGATGTAGTCGTCGGTTGCTTGGCGCAAGCTCGGATCCGTCTCCACCGGTCGTGTGGCGTTGTAGTAGAAGTTCTGATTCGCCCGAATCGTCATATCTCCGGTGTAGGGAGTGCCGGTGAGCACCTGCTCGAAATACTCGTAGTGCGTGTACTTCGCTCCCGTTGCCAGGTTGTCGTACATCGTTCCCGTGTACACCTCTTTGTACGCGTCTGTCAGAAGCGGAAAGGGAACTTTGTTGCCCAAGTCATACTTGGCATCCCATCCGTTATCGCTGTAGACATTCGTTGGATCGCCGCGCCCGCCGTCTTCGTCCACCGAGGTCCCCGTCCAACCGTCCGTCACAAAAGTCCCGTCAAGCGTTTCCTTGAGCGAGTTGCCCGTGATATTGGCTTCGCCAATCTCCGAGTTTCCCGACATGCCCACGAGCCCATTCCTGACACGCAGCTTTGCGTTCAGCGTGCTTACGGTCTCGCCGTCGAGAGTGCGCGTCGGAAGTGGGGGGATACGCTGCTCCAGGTCCGCCAATAGGCCCACATAGTTGTTGTGAATCAGGCTGGTTCCACTGAGGTCGATGGCGGACATGACGGTGTTGCCCCATACGACGTTTGTGCCCAACAGGTGCACTGAGCCGTGGATGCTCACGTTGCCGTTTATCAGACCGCCGCTCTGCCCTGCGCCCGCGAATATTGCGTTGCGCCACACATTGACGTCGAGCCCTTGAACGATGACCTCCACCGTTCGCGTGATTCCGCGATTACGTGCGCGCCCGTAAATGGTTACCATGAACGCTTCATCGGCATCGTCGATCTGTCCGTCTCCATTGTCGTCGATGCCGTTGTTAGACCAACTGTTGGCGTAGGCAATATACTGGACGCCAGGGACTCCTGTTGACGAAACGGGGGACACGCCCGCATCCGTGAATTCGGGCAATACAATGCGTCCCGAGTCTTCCGAAGGGGTCCAACCGTCAAGACCTACCCAGCCATCTTGATTCGATTCGATTTCCACCCAACTCACGGCAACGGCGGCTTCCATGCCGGTGAACGTGTCGTTGAATAGGCGGTATTGAGCCACTTGACCGCTTTGTTGGACAACGCGAACCGAGAGACCCATGAGCACGATGACCGCCAGCGCGACGAAGATTACCGCCGTCAGCAGTGCAACGCCTTCGTTCTTGTCGTGGTTCTTTTGTTGCATGGCTAATTCCTCGGCAATACGAGCGTGCTCAGGGTGGATAGCATGCGTGTTCCTCGCGGTCCCGAGACTCGCTCCGCCTGCAAGGTCACGCGCACACCCGTGCCACTCGGTTCGAACCAAACTCCACGGTCGAGCGCTTCATTGCCATTGCTGTCCTCTCCGGTAGTAAGCACTCCATTCGAATCGCCATCCTCGCTCAGGATGAGTCCATTGGCCAAGACGGTCACCTGAGATCCGTCGGTCAGAATCAATTGATGCGCGGATTGTCCGTCATTGTTCAGGTCGTCCACATCGCGCTGGATCGTCCACTGGCCGGAGAGTTCCAGAAATCCGCCTTGGTCAACCGCGAGGCCATTCCCGTCCACGTCCTCCGCCTTGCGAAACGTGATAGCTGGGCCGGGCAAAGTCGACCAATCGATAGACGATGTCGCGCTTTGCCGGAGTTGCCGAACCAATACAAGCATTCCCCCTCGGACGTCGTCCTCCGTTGTTATTTTGGATTCTTGATCCGCGGCAGCGCGTTGCAGGGTCAAAGCCATGGTATAGAGCATGCCCATGAGCATCGTAAGCACCGCTGTGACAATGATTAGTTCGACGAGCGTCATGCCTGCGTTTCGTTTCATTGCAGTCACCTCTTGAACAGACACGTCGTCTGTGCCATTTGCGGCCGGCCACGGTCGTCGCTCCAGCGCGCGACGATGCGGACTTCGATTGGGTTGGGCAAGGCTTGCAGCAGGCTTGTCGGGTTTATGGGGGTATCGAGCGCTGCTCCGGTCGCGTCTACGCATGAGATGGTGATGGACGCCATTGCACCTAGAGAACGTGGGGGAGGCGGAGTGTACGAGAGCAGATCGTCATACGTCAGCGTGTGGATCTGCTCGATGACCTCCTCCAGTCCAATGCTCGCCGAGGTGCGGTCCGAAGTCAGGGAATGCGCGTCGGAGACGCTCATGATGCCACCCAAAAGCAGGACAAGGGTGGTTGCAAGTATGCCCGAGGCTATGGCCAGTTCGAGTAGAGTTACGCCCGACCGCTCGGTTAGAAGTGGCCTAACTGAGGAGAACAACCTGTTGTGCAGTTTCGGGTTGCTGCGTTTCATATACGCAACTCCATTTCTCTGGTCCGATGCCAGAATAAGCCGTATATCACGTTTTCAACTGAGAATATATCATAAATTCGAGGGTCTAACAAACGCAAAGCAAGGTAAGCTGGGTGGAATGAACATAGTGTAAGTGCTTAATTTCCAGGATTTTAACGGTAGTTCAAAGGCCTTGAACTGGCGTGCAATTGAATTTATGGATATAAGTGATTGGCGAGGCGGGTAGTATCTCTTATGGGTACTTCTGAAAAGACAGAGATACTATTAATTTGAAAATTGATGGATGAGTTGACGGAGCGCAGGAAAATTGGGCAGGCAGAAGAGAAAGTAGAATTGGACGATCGTGTACAGGGTTGTACCTGCAATCCAGAGGCTGACGGACGTGAGTATCAGCGCCCGGACGGTGGCATTAACGTTGTTGACGTTTTTCCAGTTGTTCGACGGCATGGGATAGAAGAGCAACCTCTTGGGTGAGAGCCCGGTTCTTTTCCGAAAGTCGAGAGAGGATGATGGTGAAACAGAGTACGAGGGCAAGGGTGAAGGCGAAATACATCCCGAACAGGATAGTCAGGTATTGGAAGTGAAAGAGGGCTGCCAACCCTTCGATGATTCCGGGGAAGAGTCCAACCAGGAAACTGCCCGCGGCGCTCGCCACCCATAAGAGCGCGTATCGTTCTTTTAGATAGCCGCGCCGCACCAACTCCAAG
>JBHEKO010000419.1:0-10742 GCA_041859475.1 Candidatus Hydrogenedentales bacterium | reverse complement strand
GCTGTCCAAGCTCGAAAGGTAGGGACTGATGGGCTGGTTTACCTGCGCTGTGTCCTCAAAAAGGAGAACACATAGCGAGGCTGTTTCCCGAGACTGTACAATACTCATGGTCAGCTTCTCCCCGAATACACTTCTCGCCCAAGACCCGAGCGGTCCCGCAACTCTTCCGCCCCCTTCGCACCACCGGCATTCGCTCGCAATGAGACCTCACCGTCTGAATGGTCGCGACTACTCAAGACTCTCTGCCGTCTATAAGCACGTTCTCGGATTTCTCCGAACCATCATGGGCTTCGCGTTGTCCAAGCCATTCCTGGAGATCGACCATGTCCCGCCGATTCCGGATCCCCCTCGAATATTGTAACCTCAATCCGCTCAATCCGCAAGAAAAAAGATAATTAATTGATAACTATTCGGCCTAAGCCACATATACCAGATCTACACATTATCGAATCATCGCGACACTGTACTGAAGTATATTAATGCAAAAAAAGAAATTTTGTCAATAGAATATTTGTGAACTTCCCAACTGATTGCCGTATACCCCCTTCTGCTGCCCTTCCCCGCAAGAAAAAACCAGGCGATCAAGTCGTCAACTTGACCGCCTGGGTCTCATCTTGCGAACTGCGTGGCCTTGGGCCAATGGTCTCTGAGACTACCTGAGCCTAGAAATCCGACATATCCTCATCGTCCAAGGGAATCACTTCCTCCGGCTTATGGACGCGCCGCTCCCCTGTTGAAGGTGCAGTCAGGGCTTTGCGTTCCCGCCGCTCCCCAGCCTTCGCGGCCGGAGGCCGCATCAGTGCTTGGCGCGCGGCCGTCGGCGCTGGTTTCTTGCGAGTCACCGCCGGTCCCGCTACCTTCTTGGTCACATGCTGCTTGGTGCCGACAATCTTGGCCAAGTCGTCTACGATCTCGGTCAGGTTGGCGGCCTGCGCCGACAATTCTTCGCTTGCGGCTGCGGCCTCCTCGGAATTCGCGGCGTTTGTCTGTGTGACCCTGTCCATCTGGGCAACCGCGGTGTTGATCTGGTCGATACCCTGCGATTGCTCATTACTCGCCGCCGATACCTCGTTGATGAGCTGCTCGACCTTCTGGGCGTGCCCCACGATGGTGTTCAGAATCGCGGCAACTTCCCCGGATACCGAGACGCCATTTTCGGCATTCTTCTGGGACTCTTCGACCAGGGTGGCCGTGTTTCGCGCAGCCTCCGCGCAACGCTGCGCCAAGTTGCGCACTTCCTCGGCAACCACCGCGAACCCTTTTCCTGCCTCGCCCGCGCGCGCCGCTTCCACGGCGGCATTCAGCGCAAGCAGATTCGTCTGGAACGCGATCTCGTCGATGGTCTTCAGGATCTTGGCCGTCGCATCGGAAGAAACTTTGATGCGCTGAATCGCCGCGTTCATGCGTGTGGTCGCTTCACTTCCCCGCTCCGCCCCGGAGCGCGACTCTTGACTCATCGTCCGCGCTTGATGAGAGCTTTCGGCGTTCTGCTTCGTCATCGAGGCCATCTCTTCCAACGACGCCGATGTCTCCTCCAGACTGGAAGCCTGCTCGCTCGCGCCTTGCGCCATTTGCTGGCTGGACTCCGCCACTTGGCCGGCCGCCGACGACACTTGGTCCGCGCCGGACGTAAGCGAGTCGATAATCCGGTTGATGGGCTTCGTGATTCCCCGTGTGATGACCACACCAAGTACGATCGCCAGGATTACTCCTAGAACCAAGGACGCCATCATGATGAGACGGCCCCGGTCGGCTGCCTTTGCCGCGTTTTCCACATTCGCATCGACGTCATTGCGCGTCTTGTCCACCAGATCGTTCAATGCCTTCGCCAGTTCGCCGCCGCTCTTGGTCAATGGACCCATGGCGAGCGCGTTGATATCCATGAAGTCCTGGAGCGCCTTCGCCGCGGCAGCTTCCATTCCGCCCAAGCCCGTTGAGCCTTCGATGGCCACCAAGCCGGGCGTCATCTCGTCGCGCAGAATCCGTGTCGCTTCCTCCGCGTTTCCGCCCTGCGTCGCCTCCCGAATCCGCTTCACACAGTCGTGATACTTCCTATGTTCCGCGTCATTCGACTTGATGCATTCGATGATGGCAGGGTTCTCGGTACCAGGCGCGGCGGCCCACTTCCCGTAGTTGCACGCGGCAGGATCATCTCCTCCCTCGAAAGCAACACCGGCAGTCACAAGCTTCTCTGCGTTTAACAGCAACTTGAAGTGGTCTCCGCGAAACTTCTCCAGTTGCCCTAGCATCGCGTCAGGGTTCAGAATGTCGTTCGTGCCAAATGCAGCGATCATCCCATTGATTTTGAGGCGGTCCGCATCCCATGGCTTGAACGCCGTCTTGAAGTCTTCCCACATCTTCTGCTGGTCGGGCGTGCGCTCCAGTTTCTCGTACGCTTCCCAGGCGGCGAGCATATCCTTCAACGCGTTGTCGCGTGACTGGGTCGCGCCGTCGCGTTTGTCCTTCGGCAAGTGAGAGCTCAACAAGGCACGGTTCGCTGTTCGTTGAACCTCCATCTTATTGGTGACCGTCAACAGCCACCGGACGCTTGGAAGGTCCGTACCGCCTATTGCCATCAGCGATTGGTCAAGGCTATTTAGGTTGTATACCCCGATGCCCCCGATGATCGCCGCAACCGCGGCTATCGCAAGGAATGAGACCATCAATTTCGTACCCAACTTCATTTCTTGGCTCCTTCTATACCGTCGTTTCTACCCTGTCTCGACGCTTGTAGACCCCCCATCCGGTCACCAAGACGTTGTCCCACGTCCTATTCCGGCGAGCAAGGTGCTCTTCAGTGCTTCAAAAACCCGTCGCCTCAAGCCCTCCCTTCGGTACTGAATCGGAAATGTTTGCGATTCGACGTACGACGCCGTTCCGAACGGGAGCCAACATTCTTATACCAATCTTTGCGCCCGTTCTGTCATTTAGAGGTTGGGGAAGCACGGCACCCATTACAGGCGATTTTCTCGCAATTGCGTGCGCATTGCTCCCATCATTCGAACACTCTCGTTAGAATGCCCGGACGGCCCTTGTCTGCCCTGGTACGCCTCACATTGTCTAGACAGATATATACTGCCCACAGACAAAAGACGGCTTACCGGTCCGAGTCAGAACCCGGACTCACAATTCGTATTGGGGAAGCAATCACTCCCCCTTGAAATGTGAAACCATCACATCAGTGGGAATTGTACACCTTATCCGCTCATTCCGCAAGTAAATAGCGAATTTCTTGAATTTGCATTAAGGATATACGGTATATTAGGAGCGGAGTGGGGCGCTTCACCTAACGCAGCAGTTGGCTCGCTGAGATGGAGAATCGACTAAGTCAGGCCACGCTTCCCTTGTGGTCCACTAGTCGTCTCAGGGATAGGCTTCGTCAATCATTTACCGTCTTCGAACTGGGCATAAGGCGGAGCGAAGATTCTGCTTGTCCATTCTTTTCCGGATTGCCATCCGACACGAGTGCACTCCCACCCCGAATAGAGCGAGACCGACAGCATTGCGAACACAAGCGTCCACTGCCACCGCTTTCGAAGACTCTTCAAGAGCGGTGCCGCCATGATCAAGAGCACGGGCATCGCCCCGATAAACCAGCGGAAGCCGTAAGCTTCCCCGCCGTAGTTGTTGGTTCGGGTTACGTAGTAATAGGTTAAGACCACGACTCCGAGCCCACCACCGAGGATGAACGACCGGTGCGGCATTTTCGGACTTGCTACCGCTCTCAGCCCAGCAGCTAACCCGGCCAAGAGGATGGGGAAGAGGGCGTAGACCCCGCAGCGACCGAACGTCAAATGGAAGAGATACAGTGGCTTAGGTTCGTTTAGAGCGTCAATCCCCATGGGGTGCCTCCAATAGGAAGACTCATAGAGGTAGGTAATCTTGCGCATTTGCACAGGGAGAGGACTCCCTGTGACGGCGACCATAATGGCCGTGTGAAGGGCCAGCGGCGGCAACGCGCCCAAGAATACCCAGGACAGGGTCTGCTTCGGATATCGGTGGAGCA
This sequence comes from Candidatus Hydrogenedentales bacterium, assembly GCA_041859475.1. Taxonomy (GTDB): domain Bacteria; phylum Hydrogenedentota; class Hydrogenedentia; order Hydrogenedentales; family SLHB01; genus JAIBAQ01. The sequence continues at coordinate 6,736 of JBHEKO010000419.1, read as the reverse complement.
GGCAAAGCCCAAGGAAAAACACGAACACCCCCAGCGGCATGTCGATTTCCGGTACAAGCGCGCCGAAGAAGCCGAAGAGCGCAAATCGAGCTGGGGTGGGGGCAAGCTTGTCCGCGGAAAGTCCAAGACCCAAGTACAGCGTGACCATAAGTAGACCGGCTGCGGGGACGTGATTGCTAATACTTGTGCTGAATCCCATGAACTGGCTGCCGAAGGCAAGTGCGACCAGCAGCAGGATGCGGGTTCCGGGAGGTATAGCGAACAGTCGCAAGGTCTTCAGAAAGAAGACGAGAGCCAGCAGGTAGCTCCCGCCCATCAGCGTAACGGTCATCACGCTCAGGATTCGGCGCGTCTGTTCTTCGTTGTCGAGACTCCACCCCGTGACGGCCCGCACCGCGAGGTACTCGCCAGTCATGACCAATGGGAGCAGCGGCGGTTTGCTGGAGATCATGCGACCTCCCCGAATCACGCCGTCCTCTTCAATCCCGCGGACCATGACTTTGTCTACGGTCCAACTCTCAAACGGATTGGGTGGCCCACCGGCGGGGCGGTCTATGTACCACGTGCCGTGTGTGGTCAGGCTATAAACGGTCGCCAAGCGACTGTAAGCGTGATCGCCCTGCTCGTTGCCGATGCCCAGGTACGCGACAAACGCAAACGCGAGCGTAGCGACCAGTCCTTCGACTGCGCCGACAACGCGCCGAGCGCCCGCCCCCTCAGGCCCCGCTTGCATCATGCGTCCGTCATCGTGCGGACAGCACCTATTTCCCGGTAACGGCGTACCACGCCCGGTCCCACCAACTCGAATCCTGTTCTTCGGAGGCCACGGCTTGATCGACTTCTTCCTTGGCGGGCACCCATTCGCCGTTCACGTGCTCTTCCGTCTTTTGCGCTACGAACAGACTGCCGGCGCGCCACCAACGGCCGTTACGAAACTCGAAGGTAATCGTCTCCGAACCCGTGTCGCGCAAGAAGTTGTTGTCCGCCGCGGCATCGTCGCGCGCCCGATACATCCGCGTCGCGAAACGCTGTTTGTCGATCTTCACGACGGCCGAGTACGGCGCGGTTTTGGATTCCTTTTCCTGAATCTCAAGGGTGTACGCATCCGGACCGCCGGTGTATACCGAATACTCTTTAAAGTAGTACGGCTTGCGCTCGACCAACTTTGCGTGGCCCCCGCTTTCCGGTTGCCCCGAGGAGCGAATGTAGTCGCTTACCATGGCGCGCAGGCGGACTTCCTGGTCGCCCGAGGCCACGGGCGCCGACGATTCCGGTTGCCCGGCTTCTTTCTGGTCGCCGCCGGTGCTGCTGCACGATGCTGCCAAAACGGCACACAGGCCCAAGGAAAACACGACGCTCGAAAAGCGATGGTTCAGCATGGCGAAAAACACGCCTCCTTCCTTGCAGGGGAAATTCATAGGGGTGACTCAGATGCTCCGGCACCGCCCACGCTCGCAACTCACTTCACGCAGGAGGCATCGTATCACAAGAGCGGCCGTCGTCGCACGAGGGCGGCGATGGGCAGGTTACGGGGAAACGACATCGGGGCTGTTGCGCTTGTACGTCAGCGACCGATTGTCGCGTTGCGTATCCAGCACCCGCACGAAGTCTTTCTTGATTTCGACTACCTGGAAGCGCCCAGCAATGACGTCGCCCTTTTTGACTGTCACCGTATCGGCACCGGAGGAACCTCCCACGTCCGACCGATCTTTGTTGAGCAATTGAATTGTGGCCGTCCCATCCGCTGCCGTATTCAGAATTGTCATTTTGTATGCAAACGTCTCGTTACTGACCTCTTCCTTCAGCGCGTTGATGCTTTCGCTCCTGTCGCTGTCAAAGGCTCGCTCTATCATTTTGGATGCGTTAATCAAGTCGGTCTCTTTCCAGGGCTTTGTGCTCAGCAAATCCCTAACTGCGGCCACGACTTTGCGGCGCGCTTCGGCAGCGATCAACTCGTTGTCGGGGTGGTTTTCGCGGCGCAACGCCCTGACGGCCTCTTCGAGGGTTTCGACAGGATTGGCATTCTCTTCGAGCATGCCTTTTGCCGGATTGACGTATTGGGGTGGCTGCACGGGCGGCTTGCGGTTAATCACCGCCCACACCTGAATTCCCCCAAAGTAGAGGATAACGATAGATGCCACGAGGCCCGCGAAAACGCCGATCTGCTTGATCCACGTCGGCCCCTGCTGGACCGGTCTGCGCGCGGCAGTCGATGATTTCGACGGCATGGCCAATTCCGCGAGGGCTTGGCTTCGCTCGTCGAGCGACGGCAAACCGTCTCCCGGAGAGGAGGTCTTGGAGTCCATCGGCGACTTCTTGCCCACCCAGGCAAGCAGCGATTTCTTTCCGGACAACGCGTCGGCAGGCGGATTGCTGCTTACTTCGGTCTCCGCGCGAAAGGCCTCCATGGCTTCCATGACCGAGGACGAAGGCGCATAGTGCCGCACCGTTTCGCCGCCGAGATCATCAATGGTCAGAGCGCGCGATTCGTCGCGAGGCCGCCCAACCGGCTCGCCGCAAAACCGGCACTTGATAGCCAACACACTGATTTCCATGCGGCACGTCGGACACAGCCGCATTTTCTCTTGTCTGCCGGATCCCGCTTCATCAGACACGTCTTATCCTCCCCGAAACTGCGAAACACTGAGCCACGCTCTCGTCATCTCGCACCGAACGCGTCCCCGTATCCATGTATTGAACCTAGCCCTTCAATTGGAACTGTAGCATATTTACAGTAGCGGATATTACGGACAATTGCAAGATATATCCTCGGCATTCTTTTTTTGGCCGATTTTCGCTTTTCTCATTGAACGCGCACTTGTCTCATCCCCGGCCCAACACCCGAAGCGTATCTACAATCACTTTATCCAGATTCCCCGTCTTAAGTTCCATGGATTTCTCATCTTGCGCGCATTCGCACATGGTGCACTTGTACGCCCTGCCAGGCACACCGTAGTCCACGCGGACGTCGTATAGCTTCTCCACTTCGGTTGGTTCCAGCCTGCGCACATTTCCAAGCAGCCGCGCCGTCAGAAGCGTCTCCGCGGCGTGCTCAATCTTCTCCATCTTGAACAAGGCATCCCACACGCTGATGCCAACCGTCAGTGCCCCGTGGCGATCCATCATAACCGCGTCGCAATTTCGGATGTGTTCGCGAACGACTTCTCCGCCCTCGCGCGTGGCCGGGGTAGCATAGCTCGTGGTCGGAACCCCGCCGATGCTGTAGACGACTTCCGGCAATATGCAATCGGCAAGCGAGACACCTGCCAGCGTGAAACCGATCGCCTTCGGGGGATGCGCGTGGATCACGGCATTCACGTCGGAACGCTCTTCGTAGGCCGCCAAGTGGGTGAAAAACTCGGTAGTAACCCGCCCGTTTCCAGCCACTTTCCGCCCCTTGCCATCGGCGATCAGAAGGTCGCGCGGGTCCATGAAGCCTTTCGAGACGCCGCTCGGCGTGCATAAATACCGGTCTGGTCCCAACTTAGCGCTGATATTGCCATCGGTCGCCACCGTCAGGTTCTTTGCATACATACGGCGGCCCGCCTCGCAGATCGCCTTCCGCAAATCGAGTTCTGTCATGTTCCAACCGTCTCCACATGGTCCACAATTCCGACAACTACCGTTCTGACCGGAGCCTCCGCCTCTCCATACATGAACCGCGCGGAACTCCCCTCCTGCATGATCAACACCAAATCCCCGATTCCAGCCTGGACCCTATCCGCGGCAACAAAGGTGCTGCCATCTTCGGAGCCGTCCAGCCTCAGGGGCTTCACCATAAATGTCTTGATTCCCTTGTAGAACGGGTGTTTCTGGGTCGAAACGACGTGCGACACTACCCGGGCTAGCTTCACTGAGTGGTCCCCTTCGTGCGCACGACGACTTCCTCTGCCCCGTTCACCCGAGTTAGACACCCCACTCCCCCGAAAGTTCGAGGGATCATGACGTCACCTCGTCGATAATTGAGATGATCGTCAGGTCGGCAGGGTTGAACTTGTCCGGCAATAAAAACGTTGCCTCGCGCCCCTGTGCCATATAGACGTACTCGCCGGCGTTTGCGCCAATGCCGTCGCACGCGACAACGGGGTTGCCACTCGGCTCTTTTCGCTCGTTGATGGGTTGAACCAGCAAGAAGCGCACGCCATCGAACGCGGATAGCTGCTTGCTTGCCACCAAACGGCCCACGACCTGACCAGGAATCATGTTGTCCAACCCGTGCCAAACGCCGGCAAAACGCGGCGCGTCTCTACCCTTAACCCACATGATCGCGCTGGCACTACCCCTTGCCGCACGAATTATACCGCTTTTTCACCAAGTTGGCTGTTTTAGAAGGAATTCGCATATCTCGGGATACGGATTCGGAATGGCTACGCGTTCCACGAGGTGTGCCCCTGCGACGCGCGCCCCGGCATCCACGGAGGCTTCCACGTCGGCAATCCGTCCCGTGAACGTCATGTACCCCTTGCCACCGATATGATTGGCCAAGTGCAACGCGATCAACTGCACCGGGGCAGTCTTACACGCAGCATCCGCGGCTTGCACCACCGCCGCTGCCGCGTTTGTCTCAATCACGCCCACGGCCTCAATGTCCGGCCCCGGCACAACTCCAGTAATGGCAGGCAAGACCTGCTCATGGAGATTGGCCAGCACGAACGATTCGATGACGTTGCCCTGCCCCGCGTTCTCGACACCTGCCTGCACCGACGCCTCGACGGCCGCGACGCTCCCCGTCACGAGGGTCATGTATTTGCCCGGCGTGATGGGCCGCGATTCGAGTAATTCGACTGGCGCGGCCTTCACCATCGCGTCGCTTGCGCGAATGCCTACAGCTATCGCCGTGAACTCGATCATGCCTAGAACCGACATATCACACGATCCTAAATGCGTCGACGAGGGTGCACCGGCGTTCGCGCGTGAAACTGATGGGCGAAGTCATGCCCTCGCCGGTTGGGCTCGCGATTGTGAATGAGGTATACCCTTCGCCGCCCATACCGAGACCGGCAAACGTCGGGCCGTTCTTGATGAAGATGGAACAATTGATCAGGCGCGCCATCTTGCTCAGCTTCTCGATATTGCGTGAGTGCATAGTCGCCGTATGGCGCCGGCCACCTTCACACGCCACGCCGAGCGCAATTGCTTCGTCTACATCGCACACGCGCACCACCGGCATCACTGGCATCAGTTGCTCCGTCCACAACAGCGGGTGCTCGCGGTCAACTTCGCAAATCGCGAGACGCGTCTCCGGCGTTGCCTGAATCCCGATTTGCGCGAGGATTTGGCAGGCGTTCTTGCCCACCCACTGCTTATTGATGACGCCGCGCCGTCCTTTGCGCGATTCCAATATCACGTCGCACAGCCGTTCGATATCTTGTCCTGCAACCTCGACACATCCGTTGGCGATCATGTGCCGCTTCAATTCATCGGCGACGGACGCCACGACGATCGTCTCTTTCTCGGAGGTGCAGATGACGTTGTTGTCGAGCGAGGCCCCCGCGACAATGTCGCGCGCCGCTTTTGGGATGTCTGCGGTTTCGTCGACGACGGCAGGCGGATTGCCCGGTCCGGCGGCGATGACTTTCTTGCCCGAAAGCATGGCTGCCTGCACGACGCCCGGCCCGCCCGTCACGCACAACAACGCGATGCGCGGATGCCGCATCAACGCCTGGGCCGTCTCGATAGTGGGGTCCGCGACGCTTGTGAGCAGGTTCGCGGGACCGCCCGCGTTCACGATAGCCTCATTCAGAATTGCGACACACCGGTTGGAGCATTTCCTGGCGCTAGGATGGGCATTGAAAACGACAGCGTTCCCGCCACTGATCATCGCAATGGCATTGTTGATGACGGTTTCCGTGGGATTGGTGGTGGGGATGATTGAGCCAATCACGCCATGCGGCGCACGTTCGGTCAGCATCAGGCCGTTGTCGCCGCTCTTCGCGCGCGGTTCCAGCATCTCCGGTCCGGGAGTCTTCACGATGACCAACAGATTCTTCTTGACCTTGTCTTCCGCCCGCCCAAGGCCCGTCTCTTCCACCGCGCCGATAGAGAGTTCTTTGACGTGCATCGTCGCGGCTTCGCGCATTGCCTCGACAAGCCGGTAGCGCAGGGCGAGCGAACACTCCCCCATCTCCTCGAACGCACGGCACGCTTTCGAGACGGCCTCGTCGACCATCGCGTTGGCTTCGGAAGGAACTCGCGAATCACTCATGAAGTGCGTGCCTTATCGTCTTCCGCTTTGAAAGTGACGTTTCGAGAATAGATCACGCGTTCTTACGCCATTTGACGGTTCCGTCGATGTCCCAGGCGTCGACGATGGCCATGATCACGGCGTCGCTCGGCCGGTCCCGCGTGGCCTCCGTCAACCGCGCACTGCTTCCCGACGCCACGAGCACCACCTCGCCGACGCCCGCGCCGACGGCATCCACGGCCACGACATACGCGCCGGTTTCCTTGGCTTCGACATCCAGAATGCGCACGACTAGGAAGGTCCGCCCTTCCAGGGAAGGTTCCTTTGCCGTGCTCACCACCGTTCCCACTACGCGACCGATCTGCATTATCAACCCTCGTGCCGGGAGTTCCCGTTCAGGATTCAGCGCTTTTCACTTCGTTCAACATGGCCTCCACCGCACTCTTCAGGAGCGGTAAATCCTGCTCGACAATGTCCCACACATCATTTATGTCAATGCCAAGATAGTCATGCACCAACACGTTTCTGAAGCCCCGTACGCCTTTCCAGTCG
>JBHEKO010000409.1:0-3392 GCA_041859475.1 Candidatus Hydrogenedentales bacterium | reverse complement strand
TTCATGAGGTGGCCTCCATGATGTCGCCGACTACCTGGGCAAAGGTCTGCCAGGTGCTTCGTTTGCGGGCCAGTTCTTTGCGGCCTTTCTCCGTCAGGGAGTAGATGCGGCGGCGCGGGCCTCGGCGTTTTTCGCCGCCCGCCTCCCATTTGCCTCGGATGAGGCCTTCCTGTTCCAGTCGGTATAGGGCCGGGTACAACGAGCCTTCTTTCAAGGTCAGGGAACCGGCTCCGCGCGCCTGGAAACGTTTGAGGATTTCGTAGCCGTGGGCTTCGCCGGTATCGAGGATGGAAAGGACCATGCCTTCGAGGTGGCCGCGCAGGAGGTCTCGTTCGATGTTGTCCATATCTCTATTTAGACACATAGAGTATTCTTTGTCAAGGGGAAATTCTTCGGGCGTGGCGGAACTGGGGCCTAGAGGGACAAGCCGAGCATGGCCGGAGTGACTAGAGAGAGGGCAAACGTCGCGGCGATCATGAGGGTGATGCCGAAGATGGAGACTGCTCGTGCGAGTTGATTGTGGGTGTTCTTGCCTTCAGTCTCGCGGGCGTCGCGGGCGAGCACGAGGGACACGAAGGTTGCGGGCATGAAGACGATAGACAGGAGACCGATTAAGGCGACTTTGAGGGCAAACTTGGAGTCTGCTTTGTTGGCATGGTCGATTTCCGAATCTTCGACGATGTTGAGCCATTGGACGTTGTAGAACGCGCCTTCGACGTTGAGCATTCCCTTCTGCCACCAACGCTTCCGGATTTCGTCCGACTTCGGGGCTTTCCGTGTTGGAAGGATGGCGTGAGCGATGGTGAGCATGCACCATTCGAGCGAGCCGAGGTAGCCGATCTTCTCCCAGAGGAGCATGATTGCGTGATACATGGCGAACACGATTACGACAAGAAGCAGCGTGAAGCCCCAGTCGAGTTTGAGGTAGGGGTTGTAGGGATCTCCGGGCAAACTGGCGATGTAGGCCACGTTTTGCGCACCGGCGGCGGCGATGAGGGCGCCCATGAAGAATTGGGCGATCCAGAAGTACCACTGGTTGTTGTAGTTTGTGAATGCGATGAAGCCGAAGCGCCGGATGAAGGCGGTATTGTTGCCGAAGAACGCGCCGCGTCCGCGGAACTCGGCCACGCGGATGGCGAACATAGTGGCCATGATGGCGACGCCGTTGAGGCTGAGGAATTGCCAGAGCCACGCGAGCGGGAAGGCTAAGGATTCCGGGACCTCGGGGAAGTTGTACCACTGCCGGTGGAAGGGCAGGCTTCTCCAGACGGCGACCGCATCGGAGAAGCCGCCTTTTCGGGAGGCAATCGTGGCGATGTAGCAGACCAAGCCCACCGTGCCGACAATGAACATGGCGAGCCCGATGAACAAGACCTTCCTTGGGAAATTGCGGGGCACGTTCTTGGCCGGCTGGGAAATGACGAGTCCGATGATGCTGCCGGCGAAGGAGATCGACAGGTAGGGGAACAAGGGTTCCATGGGCGCGGCAAGGGGCGCGAGGAAGACGCCCTTCAGGAAATCGGCGAACGTCGTGCTCGCGCCGAGCAAGTAGGGACGGCACACCATTTCGCCCGTCACGAGGTTCCATGGATACCCGTAGCGTCCGCCGTACAACTCGGCGAGTTGCCAGACGGGTTGCGTCATAACGACGACGAAGACGGCCAGTGCGGCGTACTGGGTTACCTGGTATCGGATATTCCGCCAAGCGCCGTTTCGCGACAAGTAGCCTTGCACAAGGCCGTTGATGAGGATGCACCAGGCGATCGTGTGAATGGTCTCTACGGTGAAGCCGCGCTGGAACATCGGGATCGCATATTTCCCCGCGCCGGGATTGTGCAGCTTATGAAAGAAGTTGCCGAGCGCCCCGAGATAGCCTGTGGTGGATTCGCAGAGGAAGGCGAAGCAGAGGAGCAGAATGCCGCCGACGACTTGCTTGGTGACCAAGCTGGACACGGAGCGTCCCGCCTGGAGGTGGTTGTGCATGCTGACCATGTTGCCGATCGCGGAGACGAGCAAGAAGAAGCCCGCGAGACCGCCGCAGAACGGGAACGCGACAAGCACGACGAAGTTGATGAGGGCCCTGTCTTCGATGTAGATGAAGAGGGTCTTGGAATCCAGGAAGTTGCCGATCATGTGCAGAAACAGCATGACGACGATCGCGATGCCGCGAAGGAAGTCGATGCTTGCGAATCGTTTCATTGTGTGCTCACTGGAATGTCACCCCATCGCGAACTCGCACCCCTTCGAGCCGTTTCCCCGTTCCGGCGGCCACGCCGCATGCTCAGGGGTTCCCACTCTCGTTTTGGGAAGCTTCGGTTGAGACACGAACAAGGCAATCCGGTACACTACGACCCCTTGGGGGGAGTTTTTCGATTGCGGCCCAACGATGGGCAGCGGCGGGGAGGATAGCATTCATGCGTCGTTCAGTGCACGGTATTCTTGCGATGGCGTTGGTGGCGGCCGGTTTTTTCGCGGCATACGCGGAGGACCTCGACGTTCCGCTGCCGCCGGTGGGGGTGCAGGAACCGGCGGGGATGATGCGCGCATACCTCCTGCGGCAGGTCGAACAAGCGACCCAGCGCTGGCAGGCGGAGTTCGAGAGCTTGCAGACGCCGTCGCCCGCGGACACGGACGAGGGGATGAACCGCCTCACGTGGGACCCCGAGCGCGCGGCGTTGCAGACACCCGCGAACGTCGCGGCGTATCAGGCGCGGTTGCGAAGCGCCGTCGTGAGCGCGATTGGTGGTCTGCCGGAGCGGACGCCGCTTGAGGCGCAGATTACCGGGACGATACAGCGCGCAGGGTATCGCATCGAGAAGGTCGTTTTTCAAAGCCAGCCGAAGCATTACGTCACGGGGCTGCTGTATCTGCCCGATGCGGACACGTTCGCGACGCCGTATCCAGGTGTGTTGATTGCGTGCGGACACGCCTTCGAGGGGAAGGCCAGCGAGGCGCATCAGACGATGGGCGCGCTCATGGCGTTGAACGGGATGGCGGCGTTCGTGTTCGATCCCATCGAGCAGGGCGAGCGCATCCAGGGCGAATATCCCGGCCATCTTGGGGGGCGCGACTTCACGACGTCGCGGCACACGTTAATCGGCATGGGCAGCATCCTGTTGGGGCAAAGCGCCGCGCGTTTCGAGATCTGGGACGGCATGCGGGCCATCGACTATCTAACGACGCGGCCCGAGATCGACCCGGCGCGAATCGGGTGCGCGGGCAACAGCGGGGGCGGCACGCAGACGGGCTACCTGATGGCGTTGGACGACCGCATTCGATGCGCCGCGCCGAGTTGCTGGCTCACGACAAAGCTGCGGCTGCTGACCAATCCCGGTGCGCAGGATTCGGAGCAGAATATCTTCGGCCAATTGCAGTTTGGCGTCGACGACGCG
>JBHEKO010000184.1:0-5761 GCA_041859475.1 Candidatus Hydrogenedentales bacterium | reverse complement strand
ATCTTCCCGCACTTCACACAACGCTTCCGGCCCTCAATCATGCGCAAGCAGTTCCTTCGCCAGTTCCAAAACACGTTTCCGTGTAGCCTCGATCTCACCACTATTGTCTATCACATGGTCGCACAACGCAAGCTTGCTCTCCGGTAAAGCCTGAGCAGCAATGCGGCGCTGGGCTTCCTCCAAGGTCATCCCCCGATTGTGTACGAGCCGTTGGAGTCTTGTCTCTTGGGGGCAAGTAACCAGAATCAGGCCATTGAGAAATGGGTCGATCTTGCCATTCTCTCCGATAAGAGCGGCCTCAACCACGATCAATTCGTGCCCACGTCCCGCAAGCGCGGCGCATTCCCGAGCGATTTCGTTCTGGATAAGTGGGTGAACAATGGAATTGAGCGTCTGCCGAAGACTCGCATCGGCAAACACGCGCGCGGACAACTTGGCGCGGTCGATGCGCCCGCCGGTCAGGATGTGCTCGCCAAACACTCCCAGCACCTTCTGGAATCCGGCGCCATCTGGCTCCAACACGGCGTGTCCGATTGCGTCGGCATCGATGACAGGGATTCCCTCCTGAGAAAGGATCCTGGCGACCTCCGATTTGCCGCTGCCTATTCCCCCTGTGAGCCCATAAATCTTCATGAGCTAGGAATCTCCACGGACCGGGAACCGGTACTTCCTGCCGTGCGTCTGTGTGAGTGTGATCTTGAGCAGATTCCCCACCATGATCGGTTCTTTCGTAATTATCTCGAGCAGTCGCTCCTTCCCGTCGACTCCGATAACGTGGTCGACGTCCTCCACTTTATCGGTACTCTCGCAACGGATCTGAACGTCTTCAACCTCGTCTGGAAGTCGCAACACGACCGTTTTCAACTTGATTGGGCTGTCGAAGGACAGGTGAACGACCTGCCGGTAGACAGGCTCATCGTCTTCTCGGAACTTCACCCACCCGAAGGAGAGAGGCGTGAAGACCGGTGCGCTGAGCGAATAGACCCCGCGGGGCAGATTGGGGCGCAGCCAAAACGCGCCATCAGGCACATTCAGATGATATCCCACTATCGCAAACAATAGGTGCCAAGATGATGGCGACGCCATGTGGCGGTCGGCGTTGGGTCCGCACGCATCGTTCGTCGCGAGACTCCAGTTCATTGGCTGGTTGAACGTGCGTCCCCGGCGTCCGTGGACATTCTTGTAGGCCTTTTGCACGCTATAGATGCCGCGGTCCGGATAGCCATGCCGTATGAGAAGACATGCGAACTGAGCGGTGTCGAAACTGGGCCAGGCCGCCTCTGCCGAAGCAATTGATGTTATGGACTCTCCTTCAGGGGTGGAACCGGAGGCGAGTCCTGTCTTCTTTTCATTGAGACGGCATATCGCGGCCAAGGCGCGCTTGATATGGTCCGGCGGGAACAAGGCCCCCAAACAAAGATAGTCCGCATACCACTGCCCCGCCAGTTGCCCGGAGAAGCACGTATTGTCTTCCTGGGGACGGTCTTCGGGAGCGGCTGCGTCCCACGCAAGCCTGTAGTAGCCCCCCTCTTCATACCAGAGCTTCTCTTCGAAGCTCTTCATCGCTCGAAGCAGCACCTCGTCCCATTTGGCTGCCTCATCTTTGTGCCCGAGCTTGCGGCATAGCCGCGAAAAGGCGCGCAGGGCAGCGATCCAGAGACTGCCTGCGTAACTGGATACGCCATTAATCTCCCAGCCGTCATAGGCGGAGGAGACTCCTTTCTGCTCGGGCAGTCCATCGCGATCGCGGTCGCACGACAAGACGTGCTCCATCGCTTGGTGCGCGCGCGGAAAAATGTGGTCTACGATAAACCGCCGTCCCGTGGTGATGTAGTTGCGGTATACCATCAGGATGTATTTGATATTCACGTCGATGTGTTCGCCGGGTGCGGAACCGTGAGTGGGTTGATGGAGGCAACCTTCTCCCAGATAACGATAGATTCGTCCGGGGGCGGAGTCGTCTTTGAAGCGGCTCACCAGGGCCAATTCGCCATCGTCCAGACGCGGAAAGAACAACTGTGTCCCTATGCTGCCATAAAACCGCCGGTCCATAGCGCCGGTCATTGGATTCTCAGGGGACTCCATCAGGCTGAAGTCATTGCCCTTCGTGAGGATGGCGTTTGTGGAAAACACATAGTTGTTGTTGATGAGCATTCTGCTCATCCAGCGTGGCAACGACGACGAAAGGATGCGGTTGTGCCAATCGTCCACTGCCTTAAAGTAGTAACGATAGTAAGTTAGGGCCTGCGTGGCTACCGCGATCGAATCCTCGAACTTGTTCGTGTACCCATTCCCCTGATCGAGTCCGCCGGTCTCGAATACGGGGCAATACCACGCAAACACGTAGACCAGACTGCGCCCCTTCTTGGGCGGAAGATCGAAGGTGCTGCAAACGGCTCCGGAATGGCTCTCTTCGCTTCTGGATATCTTGTTGCTGAGGCGTCCGTCATAGTGGAACTGCCCCCAGAGTACGTCGAGTTCGCGAGGATCCCTCTCGTTCCACCCCATAACCGTGACGGCTACGTCTTGTTGCTGTTTCGCCAGAAGACAGTAATTCCCTTCCGCATTGCTTCGGATATCTCCTCGAAACCCAAATTCAAGTCCCGCCATTCGGGGGTCTTCGTCGGTGACTTCCTCGTCGGTGGGCTGCTTAAGCTTGGGGCGTTCGTCTTTCACAACCACCGGCCGGATGGGGCCGCGGCGCTCTGGGAACGAGTTTCGCGTACACCCGCACAGATTCTCCCAATTGAAGAGAGCCGAGACTTCGTAGCTGACATCGCTGGGATTGTTGATGTAGAAGGAAAGGAATATTACGGGGAGGGCTGACGCTTGATCATCGTAGGGGATGATGGGACTGAGGGCCGTCATGCTTACTTCGAGAGGAAGCAGTCCTTCTTCCAGGCGATAATTGGACGATGGATACAATCCTCGCCACCCAAGCTGTTCGGATGTTGTGAATTGAGGTACGATCCCCGCCTCGGCGAATGGGAGAGCCACGTCGGGCTGCAATATTCGCGTCTGGACTTTTCCTCTGTGCGCTGCGCGCACGGCAAGAAACGCGCCGCCTGAAACATCAATACGTTCCGCCGCGCTACGATTGTTGTTGATCGTGATGTTCCGGAAACGCCCATCGCGTCCCAATTCCATGCTGCCGGCGCCAATTCCTCCGAGCGGCACTCCCGCTGTTTGGAACTGTCCTTCCGCGTCACCGCGATCCACTTCGCTCATGGTTTCAAACTCACGTGCACACGGACGTTGTCATTCGAATTCCTTAAGCATGACTACGGCGTCTTCGCCGGATTTCGGGTAATAGTTTTTGCGAAGCCCCACTGGCCTGAAACCGGAACGGTCATAGAGTGAGCGTGCGCGAAGATTCGATACGCGCACCTCAAGGGTCGCCATCCGCGCGCCCACCTCTACGGCCTTCGCCAAGAGAAAGTCCAACAAGCGGCGGCCATACCCGAGATTTCGAAAGGACTCGCGTATCGTGACACTCGTGATGTGCGCTTCGTCGAGCACCAGCCAGAACCCGCCGTATCCGATGATATCGTCGCCCAGGTACATGATGTAGAAATGGGAGCGATGATTGCGCGCTTCATCTCGGAACATCCCTTCCGTCCATGGCTCGGGGTAAGCCTCGGCTTCGATGTCCATTAGGTCATGTATGTGCCGCGGTTCAATGGGCACGAAGGCGACGGCCGTCGACTCGCTGACACTCATGGCGCGCTTGCCTTCGCGCGCGCCTGTTCTGCTTGGGATACGCGCAAGTACACGGGGACCACGGTGTCGGGGTCAGTCGGTACACCAAGTCGAAGCAATTTGAAAGCTTCCAGGGCGACTGCTGACGCTCGCGGGTTACGAAATAAGGTCCCCAGCACCGTAGAGCCGGGGCGCAGCCGCTCGATCTCCGCGCGGTACAATAGAGCCCCGTCGCCGAAATAAGTTGCTATTTCCGGGGTTTCGCTCAGAAAGTCTTGAATAGAGCAGACCCGTTCGGGTACGCAGGGGGTCAGGCTGTCGCCACAGCTTTCATAGGCTGCGGCGAAGACTTCACCCATTTTGGCGTCCAGCACTGGGCAGACGATTCCATCGGAAATCCCCGGAGTTCGCGCCATCGCGTTAAGGGTGGGGACTCCCACTAGTGGCAAGTGCGCCCCGGTTGCCAACCCCTTCATGGCTGCGAGGCCGACGCGAAGTCCCGTAAACGAGCCCGGCCCAACGGACACGGCCAAAACGTCGATATCGGAGAGGCGCAGAGATGATTCCGAGAGAACCCAATTGACTGTTGCCAGAAGGCGCTCTGTGTGGCGGCGGTCGCATTCCAACGTCGCTTCGGCAATCAGCGAGTCCTGCTCGCAAATCGCGACGGAAAGAATTGACGTGGCAGTGTCTACGGCGAGTAGTTGCATGACTATAGGATCATAACGCCAGCTTGGGCGCAGGGTCAAACGCGGACCGGAAATCTTTCCGTTTCAATGAGTTAACAAGAGACTGAGGCGTCAGGCATGCGCCGCGCCAAACGGAGAAATTACGTTCTCCGTGACTCGCAGCACAATTCCGCACAAAAAGAGTGTGTCAGAAAATGGGCTTTGGCGGCTCGAACGTGCTTGGCTCACTGGCAGGCGGAGCTAATGGCTCTGAGCCTGGTGAATCGTCCGTCGCTGTGGGTATTGTCGTGGCGATGAGTTCCTTCATCTGCTTGCCGGGGCGGAACGTCACCACGCGGCGTTCGGGAACAGGGACTTGATCGCCAGTACGGGGATTGCGCCCGATCCGGGAGGCGCGAGTCTTGACTTCGAAGACTCCGAAGTCTCGTAGTTCCCAGCGGTTACCTTCAGCGAGGGTCCGCGAGATGGTCTCGAACGTGCCCTCGATGATTTTGGCCACATCGCTCTGGGTCATACCCAACATGTTAGCTACCCGGATCACGAGTTCGCGCTTGGTCATCGTCACGGAACAAGATCCTCCTTCGCTGCGCCAGGGTCATTCTGCTTCGTGGTTAAACGGTCAAGCCGTCCTAACTTCTTGAGTAGTCGGCATTATACGTCCCGCCACACGGTTTGTGCAAGTGTTTCGGTTTTCGTAGGTTACACGAAAGCCCGGGGTTACCGCAAGAGATACCTTCGGACCGGCAGTCTTGTGCAAGCAGACCATGCGCCCGTACCTGCTCTGAATAACCAGCTTCGCGTGGGCCAAAGGGCCAAGGCCGGCCCCCGGAAGAGAGGCGTGCGAGAAGATGGGAAGGGGAGTCCTCGCAGAGAGGTAGGTTTCTTGACCTGTTCTTGAATGTAGATAACTCTTGCATGATACGGCGGTTTTCGCTATACAGACACGTAGCAAGCAGGGTATCCCATTTCCCAGGAGACCGAAGTGTGACCGAACCAATTGATGAGACATTGTTAGATACTTCCGTCGCGCCTCGAAACCGCCTCGCGATGCAGGTCATAAGCGTGGTTCTGCTTCTCGCTTTGGCGCTGGCACTCCGGGTCTACCGCCTTCAAGACGAGTCGATTACGCGCGATGAACTCGCCTGTGCCGCCTATCTTCATCATCCGACGCTGGGTGAATACATGGTGAAGAGAGCTCACGACGATCCTGCTGTTGTCATGCCGCTCTATTTTGTTTCTCAGTACTATTGGGGCCGTCTTGTGGGGCTTTCGCCCATTCCCTTGCGAATTCTTCCGCTTACTTTCAGCATGGCGACCCTTGTCGTTCTCTATCTATTCGGCCGCCGCCTGATGGGGCACACCGCCGGAATTGT
>JBHEKO010000637.1:0-9002 GCA_041859475.1 Candidatus Hydrogenedentales bacterium | reverse complement strand
AGCAGGGGATCCAACGTACATGCTTACGGTACCGATAGACGCGCTGCAATAGTATCGCTCCTCGATGAGAACGTGTCTCGACCTGTTCCATGCCGCCCAATCAATGACGTCGAGAACCTGTCCCCTGCGAAATGTCCCTTGCGGACTCAACAAGACTCGAAAAGCCTACACCAACTGAATCAAAACAACGACCTGTGCGCTGATCGCCTCGCCGCGGCCTTCGGGGCCTACGTGCTCATTGGTCTTGGCCTTTACCGACACAAACGGCGTGTCTAGGCCAATCGCTGTGCTGAGCGATGCGCGGATGCGGTCAATATACGGGTTGAGCTTGGGGAGTTGCGCGACGATGGTACTGTCTACGTTCACGGGCCGGTACCCTTCGCGGCGCACCATAGCCACGACTTCCCGCAGCAGCTTGAGGCTGTCGGCATCCTTGTACTTCGGGTCGGTGTCGGGGAAATGCTGGCCGATATTTCCCAATGCCGCGGCGCCCAACAACGCGTCGGTGATGGCGTGCGCCAACACGTCCGCATCGGAGTGTCCCGCAAGCCCCTTTTCAAAGGGGACGACGATGCCGCCAAGAATCAAGGGGCGACCCTCTACGAGCCGATGCAAGTCATAGCCGGTTCCGATTCGAATCATGCCAGTCCTTTCTCCACAACGCAGCACGCCAAGGCCAAGTCTTCGGGCGTGGTGACTTTGAAATTGAGCGGCGTCCCTCGAACCAGTTTAACCGTATGCCCCATGCGCTGCACGAGCGTGGCGTCGTCGGTTCCCAGGTAATCCGCTTTGCGTGCAGCCCTGTGCGCTTCTCGAATCACGAAGACGCGAAATGTTTGTGGGGTTTGGCAGGCCCACAGGGAAGCGCGGTCCGGGGTGTCGACCAGGAATGATTCCGCATCGCCGACGAGGATGGTATCGATGCTGGGAACCGCGACGGTGGCCGCACCGTATTTGCCCGCCGCCTCGATGGACTCCCTCACCGATGCCGCCGTGACGAATGGCCGGGCCGCGTCGTGAATGGCCACGATATCCGTCGCGGCATCCAGCGCGTCAAGCCCATTCGAGACCGAAATCTGCCGTTCCGCTCCGCCCGCCACAAAGGAGAAGCTACCCGACGGAAATGCTTCCTTGAGTATGGAGGAGAAGGCGGCCTCAAAACCGGATGGCAAAATAACGACGGCGCCATCCAAGAGGCCCAGAGGACCAAAACGTTCCAATGTGCGCACCAGCAAGGGCTTTCCTGCAACGTCAATGAGGGCCTTGGGGCCTTCGCAACCGAGGCGAAGACCCATCCCCGCTGCGGGAACGATAAGCTGCGTGCGCGGCATGGTCACACGCCTTCGTCTAGGCGATTACGCTGTGCAGTTTGGTGAAGATCATACGTCCTGCCGTCGTTTGGAGGACGCTCGTTACGAGCACGGAAACCTCCCGGCCCACGTATTCCTTACCACCGTCCACGACGACCATCGTGCCGTCGTCCAGGTAACCGACGCCCTGGGTCGCCTCTTTGCCTTCCTTCACGATCTTGACGTGCATTTGCTCGTCAGGGAGTACAGCCGGTTTCAGCGCGTTGGCCAGATCGTTTAGGTTAAGGACGTCGACGCCTTCGATCTGCGCGACTTTGTTCAGATTCAGATCGTTGGTGAGGATCTTGCCCCCGAACGTCCGCGCAAGCGAGACCAGCTTGCCATCTACCTCGTGGATGTCTTGTGGATCGTCTTCGACCACCTCGATCTTCACTCTGCTGTCGGGTTGCTGAAGCTGTTTCAAGATATCGAGTCCGCGGCGTCCGCGCATACGGCGAAGTACGTCGGGGGAATCGGCGATGTTCTGGAGTTCCCGGAGCACGAAGCGCGGGATAATCAAGGTGCCTTCGACAAATCCCGTCTTGCACACGTCGGCGATGCGTCCGTCGATTATCACGCTCGTGTCGACTATCTTCGTGTTGGCCCCTTCGAATTGCCGGTGATGGACTGCCTGCATCAGGAGCGATTCCCAGCGGGCTGCGCGCGAAAGGCCCAGCGAGATGCCCGCGAATCCAAACACGAGCATGAACGTCGACGTAAGAAAGATCTGAAGCGTCCTATCGTCGGTTTCCCACCAAATGAGCACATACCGCGCCAAAGCGTAGCCCAGCGTCATTGCCAACACGATGGCTACAAAAGCCGGGAACATGCGCTCGAACATCTCCTGCGTTATGAACGAGAGCGCAAACAGGACAACCCCCGCGCTGGCCGCGCCACTGATTCCACCTACCATTACCCATAAGAATGCGGCACTGCCTTGCGGCATGGGTTTCTCAGGTTGATTGGACTGGCGCGCCGCGACTCCGTCGCTGGGAAGGTTCGCCTCGAATCCATTGATGATGTAGTAGGCCCAAAGGGCTCCCATGACCGTACAGGCGATAATGAAGAAGACGGCAATAATTCTGTTACCCATGATGTGCTCCTTATGAATAGGGAATGAATGCCACTGCAATTATGAATTCGATTCAGACTGCGCTTTCTGTTCCTTCATTCAATTTATCTGTTGGGAGAGCCTTGCCGCACATTCAAACCCGAATTCAGCAAAACTCTTGTTGAGGTCACTTCTTCCTGTTTCTCGCGCATCGCTTCTGCCGCGAGCTTGACTAAGCAATGCCAGCCCCAGAACGGGGACAGAATCCTTGGCCGCCGCGAGTGCCACGGGAGCAATCGAAGTCCCAAAGACACAGGTTCCAAAGACTTTCGTCCACGCTGGCCGCGGCGTCGAATCGGGGCAAGCGGCATAAATCGCCTCGTGCAGCTTCATGCCCCGCTCGGCGGCCACGCAAGCAGCCGTTTCCCTGAACCGTCTCGGATACGGGTCTGACATGTCCGGAAAGCAATTACCCAACCCGATCAACGGACTGTCTCCCAGTACGTTGACGTGGTCCGTCACCGCGACGATATCGCCCACACTTCCGAATAGTCCGGAGGCGTCGGCTAATCCGCACGCCACGACCGCACGTGCATCGCGAGGCAGCAAGCGCTTCATCCCCTTGTCGTTCGGTAGCCTTGCTGCCGCAAACTCCGAATCCAAGTATGCAAACGTTTGACCACGGAACGAGAGAAACTCGACCTGGCCATCCGCCATATCCCATTCGACTTGGCTATGCTGACTCAATCTACTCAGAGTCATGCTACAGCCTAGTGCTATCGCGGTATCGATTTCAACGTTCAGGCAGGGATCGAAATGGATGACGACCCCGGAATTCCCTGTAAACGTCGAACCAAACGACAATCCATACCTCTCCCGCGCTCAATCTGCCAGGACACCCAAACCGCAACACTGCCGCTCGTATGAGGGACCCCCGTCATTCGGCTGCGTCGCGCAGTTTCGCCTCGATGGCGCTTCGTTCCAACTCCGCTATTCTGACGACTTTGTCGCGGGACTTTTCCCCCTGGACAAGCGCCACACTGCGGCGCGCCACCCCCAACGTCTTCGCAACGAATGCAACCAACGCCGCGTTCGCTTCGCCGTCCACGGGCGGGGCTGTGAGGGCAACCCGAATTCGGTCACCAGCTACGTGAATGGAATTCCGCGACGCTCTCGGCTGCACACGCACGCGCAGCCAAACGTCATCCCCTCGCTTCTCGAGCGCCTCCATTCAACTGACTTCTTTCCAGACCCCCATGCGCCGAAACCGTTCGCGCCGTTGCTGAGGGGTCCACTTGCCTTGATCTACGCCTTCGAGGAACACTTCAAGTTCCTTGGACAATACTTCCGCAGCCCCGTCCGGATTCCAATGGGCTCCACCGCCGGGTTCGGGCAGAACCTTGTCGATTACGCCCAATTTCAGAAGATCATTCGCGGTGACGCGCATGACCGACGCGGCCAATTCCTTCTTCTCGACATCGCGCCATAGGATCTCCGCACACCGTTCCGGCGGGCAGACGACATAGATCGCGCTTTCGAACATCGTGATCATGTCCCCTATGGCAATCGCCAATGCCCCGCCGCTGCCCCCTTCTCCGAGGACCACGCAGAACACAGAGGTCTTTATCCCCATCAGTTCCAGAAGGTTCCGCGCGATGGCCGGACCTTGCCCGCCCCGTTCCGCCTCAATGCCTGGGTGGGCCGCAGGGGTGTCTACAAAGGTGACGATGGGCAGCTTCAATCGTTCCGCCATCTCGAAGAGGCGTAACGCCTTTCGGTAACCTTCCGGATGCGCCATCCCGTAATTGCGGGTGATGCGCTCGTCCGTGGAACTGCCTTTCTGCTGGCCGACCACAATCAGCGACCGCCCCTTAAAGCGCGCGATTCCTCCCACCATGGCAGGGTCGTCGCCGGAGATCCGGTCGCCGTGAAGCTCGACAAAATCCTCAAATACCCGCTTCGCGTAGTCCAACATCTTGGGGCGCAGCGGATGGCGAGCCAATTGCACTCGCTGCCATGCCGACAGGTTGGCATGCGCCTTCTTCTGCTCGCGATCCAACTCGCGCAGTAACCGTATCCGCTCCGCCGGGTTCGTCATCCCCGCCAGACGCGCGTGAAGCTCCGCGATTCGCCGCTCGAACGGCAATGTGTAGTCAAACGCGGTGCGGTTTCTCGATTCGGCATGAGATACCGACATGCGATGGTTCACCTTCTGTCGCAACGTTAGGTACGGGCTAGTCCCGTACCCGGATTGTCTGTAAGCTTCGAGTATAGCACGAATCACAGGCTCAAGCGGAACTTCGGGCCGTCAACCCCCAATCAGGGCGCTTCTCGAAAATATGAAAATCAATAATTCCTAAATAAACCCAGCCGCGCGCCCTTCCCAGGTTTCCGCTCGCGGGCAAAAAAAAACGCCTGGCGGCTGTTTGAATTCCGCACATGGCGTAAAGCCCGGTCATGTTTCCTGGTTATACTTCCTCCAGGGCTACCTCGAAATACTCGGCGTAACACTCGAGGTGCCAATACTCGCCAGCGAGTTTCTTCACTTCACCGAACTGAATCTGGACAGGTTCGATTGCTTCGTTGCACAACGCGCACAAATGCATGCTACTCACCTCCTCTCAACCTAAGTGTATTTTCCCCTTGAGAATCATCCCCAAGACAGAGGTTGCGGACTTGTATCACAAAGCCTGCATGGAAGTCAAGGAAAAATCGAAAGAAAAATTGACGTGCCGAAATGGAGCGCTCCGAAACCGCTACCCCTACTCGCCCAATAGGGGATTTGCACCGGACTCCTGTGCCATGATGGATACTTGGTATCTCATAGATGCATTTGCATTTACAGGTAAGTTCCCGTCTAGCAGAGGGAGAGTCCCCAGCCATGAGTTCTGCCCCGACGTTTCCTCCCGTGTCTCCGATACCCGAACTGCCCGAATGGTCGCGAGCGCTGAAGCGAATCGCCTCGGAACCCCTTTCGTTTTGTCCCGGCTTGCCTCGCATTGCCGAACGATTCGAGGCGTGGTGGGCGCAAGATTGTCTCGACCGTCCCATCTTCATGGCGTCGTACAATGGCAATCCTGCCCGGCCCATCACACGGCGGTTGGAGTTGCTCCATGACCCCGCCGCGTGGCTCGAAGCCAAACGCGCAGACGTGGCCCAGACTCGCTACGTGGGGGACGCGATTCCCAATATCCGAACGGATTTCGGCCCGGTGCTGCTTGGACCTATGCTTGGAGGCAGCCTCGAATTCGGGTCCGATACGGCTTGGACGCATGCGTTCATCGACGACGCGTGGAGCAATGCCCCGGATTGGATTCTGCGCGACGACAACCCATGGTGGCAGTTGCTGCGCGAGTTGACGGAACATGTGGCCGCGGATGCCGCCGGGAACTACGTTGTTTGTACACCCGACCTGGGGGCCTCGGCCGACGTCCTGCTGAATCTGCGCGGATCGGAGAATCTGTGCGTGGACATCATGATGAAACCGGAATTCATCCGGGAGACTACAGACGCCATATATCCCGCATGGCACGAGGCCTTCACCGGTCTGTACCGTCGCGCAATGAATGCAGGCGCGGGGCTGTTCCACTGGCTATGCCTATGGTCCAACCGGCCGTATGTCGTGCCCGCCTGCGACTTCAACTACCTCATCGGTCCCGAAGCGTTCAATGCCGTTTGCTTGCCCGACATCGCGCGCCAAGCCGCGACGGTGGGGCGCGCCGTGTTCCATCTCGATGGCAGCGGGGCGGCCCGGCACATCGACGCATTGCTGGAGGTGCCGGATATCCAAGCGATTCAATTCACTCCGGGTGAAGGCACGCCGTCGGCGCTTCCGTGGATCGATATGTTCAAGAAGATTCAAGCGAAGGGGAGGTCCGTGCTGATCTTCGCACCGGCAAACGAGGTGTTTGAGCTCTGCGAAGTACTGCGCCCGGAGGGTCTGGCGTTTTCGGTCACGGCACCGAAGGTACCGGAGGACGTGGAGGCATTGTTTGAGCGAGTGTGTAAGCAGTTTGGCACATAGATTGCCCGAAAATATGCACGTTGCACCACGATTTTGGGGAGGACATTCATGATGAAGCGCTACTTTCTGGTGACTGCAATCGTAACGACACTGATGCTGCTGCTTCCCATGCGTGCAGCAGCGCAGGCCGGTGACGCCCGAGCAGATATTAAGGCGCACGCCAAGGAACTCGGCGATCTCCACTTCGGGATGTTCGTGTGTTGGTCGCTCAGCACCTTTTCGGGATATGAATGGACGCGCGGGGTGACGAGTCCCGATTTCTTCAAGGCCACGGGGTGCGATACGGACCAATGGTGTCAGGCGGCCAAGGATGCGGGCATGGGCTACATCTTATTTCTCACGAAGCATCACGATGGGTTCTGCCTGTGGGACACGAAGACAACCGATTTCAAAGTAACCAACAGTCCCCTTAAGAAGGACGTGCTCGCGGAACTACGGAAATCGTGCGACAAGTATGGCCTGAAGTTGGCTTTGTACTTCTCGGAAGGCGATTGGACCTGGCTGAAGGATGTGCCGCAGGACGGCCTGGTCCCGGGGAGTCCGAAGTGGGGGGACAAGGTATGGGCGTCAAGTGACCGCCCCGATACGAAGAAGGCCCAGTTGCAGGAGCTGGTGACGGGGTATGGACCTATCGCGTTCTTCTGGATGGACCATGCACAGGGCACCGGGGGCCTGGGTCACAAGGAGACCGCGGATTGGGTTCACCAATTTCAGCCCAATTGCCTTGTGGGCTTCAATCACGGCGAGCCTGCGGGAGATTTGGCTATTCGCGAGCGCGGAAAGGCCGGCCCGCTCGGCGACTCCAGGGCGTCGGAATACAACAAGAAGGGCGAAAAGGAATATCGAGAGTACCTTCTCGCGGAGTTCACGTATCCCATTCTCCCCAAGCATACGGGAGGTGCGGACTGGTTCTATTCGTTGCCGGAACATGACGCGTTGTCTGGTTCGCCCGAGACGATCTTCGAGGACTACCGCGAAGCCGTGAAGTTCGGCAATATTTTCTCGCTGGACGTTGGACCCAACTACGAGGGCAAACTCCGCGACGTGGACGTGGCCACCTTGCATGAAGTGGGGGAGAGAATCCGGGCGGGGAAGTGAAAGGCAATAGGAAGGCTAGGCAGCTTGATCAGTGAGGACTGAGGGAGACGCTTGGGTCGCGAGCATTGCCATTAAAGATCAGGACCGGCCGACGGCAATTTGTGCGTCAGCCTTGGCTTTCTTCCGTGCTTGGTTTTCGCGGCGAAATTCGGCAGTGCGTTCGCGCCAGAACGCCACTTCTTCCTTGACGGTCATAGCATTCACGGCTTCGAAAACGCGCTCGGAGCCTTTGCGCTTCATTGCGACGCAATCAAAGCGTTTCTTCGTCATATGTGATCACCTCTTGCGGCGTGTGAACAGCAATTTCCGAGTATCCTGCACGACGATTAACCTTATTGTACAACGAAATCTGCGACGGACTTCCGCGAAAAGAACGGCGAAGTCGGATGGATCGGAGCACCGACGAAGTGCAACAAACCACCCTATATATATAGGAAGTAACACTCGAGGGCCTAACCATGCCTATTCAGTCCCGCTTGCAGTCCCGCGCCATCCTGGACTTCAGACTCAAGACCCGCGGGGGACACCCCCCCTTAAATCGTCAAATTACTCAGGGGTGCACCCCCCTTCAGAGAAGAGTTGGACGCGGTTCCATATACCGCAACAACGCGGCCCCAAGTCCAAGACCCAAGGTTCTTCGCCCTCTTGAATCGTCAAATGAAAGCAAGGGTACACCCCCTACAGAATGGGGACGCGGTTCCATGTACCGCAACAACTTGGCCCGAAGTCCAAAACCCAGGAACTTTGCCCCCTTGAATCGTCAAAAGAAATCATGGGTCCACCCTCTGCAGAATTGGGTGCCCGCCGCAAAACGCTTTGAGCTAGCGACCCTTCCCAGAGATCGTCTAAGATGCCCTTTCAGGAAACAAGCTTCCTTTACAGTTGAGGAGACCACACGGTGAACCTGCAATCTACGCTACTTCGCCTATTCCTAGTCACCCCGTCGTTCCTTGCAATCGTCAGTCTGGCCCACGCCGAGGTGGCACCCCCTGCACCGGTGGAGCCGGTGCCGAGCGAACGGCAATTGGCCTGGCACGCCCTTGAGTTCTATGGCTTTCTCCATTTCACCGTGAACACGTTTACGGACAAAGAATGGGGCGAAGGCGACGAGCCGGAGTCCGTGTTCAATCCCTCGGCGCTCGACGTCAACCAGTGGGTGGCCGTCGCGAAGGAAGCAGGGATGAAGGTGCTGATCATCACCGCGAAGCATCACGACGGATTCTGTCTCTGGCCGTCGAAGTACACCGAGCACTTGATCAAGAACTCGCCGTACAAGAATGGCGCGGGCAACATCGTCGGCGATTTGGCGAAGGCCTGCGAGGCAGCGGGGCTGAAGTTTGGCGTCTACCTATCGCCGTGGGATCGCAACCATGCCGACTACGCGCGCCCAGCGTACATCGAATATTTCCGCAACCAATTGCGCGAGCTCCTGACCGAGAACGGCCCCATCTTCGAGGTGTGGTTCGACGGCGCGAACGGA
>JBHEKO010000540.1:0-10767 GCA_041859475.1 Candidatus Hydrogenedentales bacterium | reverse complement strand
CCTGCGCGACGCGGTGAACGCGACCTTCAATTGCATCTGCGTCGACAACGACATGAGCACAAGCGACACGGTATTGTGCCTGGCGAACAGCGCCGCCAACCTTCCGAGTCTGGAGCCCGGCTCCGCCGATTACGATCTGTTCGGAGACGCATTGACCGCACTCTGCAAAGACATTGCCCACCGTCTCGTGAAGGAGGGCGAAGGGGTCACGAAGTTCGTGGATATCCTCGTGGAAGGCACCAGCACGGATGCAGACGCCAAGACCATTGCCCGTGCCATAGCCTTCTCGCACCTGTGCAAGACGGCCTTCTTCGGCCAAGACCCGAATTGGGGGCGCATCGCGTGCGCGGCGGGATACGCCGGAGTGCCGTTCAAACCGGGCCAACTGGCGCTCTGGTTGGACGACGTGCAGTTGGTCAGCGAGGGGGCGGCTACGGACTACCGGGAGGAAGAAGCCGCGGCCGTTATGAGGAAGCCGGAGTTTCGCATACACTTGGAAGTGGGAAATGGTCCGGGCCAAGCAATGTTCTGGACCAGCGACCTCAGCGACAAGTACGTGCACATAAACGCCGATTACCGATCCTGATTTGGCCCTGCCCGCGAGCAGGCCGATTCGAACCGTTGAACGATACCGGGCGGTGACCCGTCTAATAGAGGGAACACTATCTTGAAAGCGATGGACGAGTATATCCAGAAGGCGGCCGTGCTCATTGAGGCGTTGCCGTATATCCGCGAATTCGAAGGCAAGACCGTCGTCATCAAGTACGGCGGGGCCGCCATGGAGAATCCGTCGCTGCGTCGAAGCACGACCGAAGACATCGTGCTCATGAAGTACGTGGGGATGAACCCGGTGATCGTGCACGGGGGCGGGCCGGAAATTAACCGGACCTTGGCGCGCCTCGGCGTGGAGTCCAAGTTTCAAAACGGACTTCGCGTCACCGACGAAGAAACCATCAAGGTCGTCGAGATGGTGCTCGCGGGTACGATGAACAAGGAAATCGTCACGCTGCTGAACAAAGCTGGCGGCAATGCGGTCGGGCTCTGCGGCAAAGACGCCAACCTGTTGCACGCCAAGAAGGTTGTGATGCCCGACGGCTCCGATATCGGCTTTGTGGGCGAGATTACGAGCGTGCACTACCAGATCATCAACGTGCTCTGCGCCGCGGGCGTGATCCCCGTCATTGCGCCTATCGCGACGGACCCGCACGGCGCAACGTGGAATGTCAACGCGGATACGGCGGCGGGCGAAATCGCCGGCGCTATCCAAGCCGAGAAACTCGTGTTCCTCACCGACACGCCGGGGCTCCTGCGCGACCCCAAAGACCCGAGTTCGTTGATCCACCAACTCTGCTACAAGGACATCCTCGAACTGACCGCCAAAGGGGTCATCGCGGGAGGAATGATCCCCAAAGTGGAAGCCTGTCTGAAGGGGCTCGACTATGGAGTCGTGAAGACGCACATTATCGACGGGCGCGTGCCCCATTCGTTGCTGCTGGAAATCTTCACCGATCACGGCATGGGCACCTTGGTTACCCACTGAGGTGCGCGCGCTGGCGGACGCCTCGTCGAAGCCGCGTGTTGAGCACGGCGGGTCGTCAGAGTACCCTGATGAGGGCGTCCCTGGACCGCACCGTTCCCGCAAAGTATTTCGATACCCCAGGGCAGCACCGGCGATTTCCCTAATGGATACGCCGCCACGTTTCGACCGGCGGTTTGCGCGAGTCGAGGAGGTTGTTCATGTCGTTGACGGATTATGGATTTACTTCGCCGATGGACATCATGGCGAAGGGCGGCATCTTGATGTGGCCGATTTTGGCCACGTCCATCGTGGCGCTGACGATTGCCTTCGAGCGCTTCTGGTCTTTGCGCCGGGCGACCTTGGATACCCGCGAATTCATGGATGCCATGCGGGCCGTGCTTCGCCAGAATCGCATACAAGAAGCGATTGAAATGTGCGAGGCGGCGGGCGCCCCCGTGGCTCGCATCATTCGTGCCGGCCTGTTGAAACATGATCGCAGCAAAGGGGACATTCGCGAAGCGATAGAGAATGCGGGCCAGCTTGAGATCCCGCGCCTTGAACGTTATCTGGCCGCTTTGGCGACGTGCGTCAACATCGCGCCGTTGCTTGGCCTGCTGGGCACCGTGCAAGGAATGATTCTGTGTTTTGCGCGAATCATGCAGCGCCAAGGACAGGTGGTTCCAGCCGACCTCGCCGAGGGAATTCAAAACGCGCTTATCACCACGGCGTTCGGACTCAGCGTTGCCATCCCTGCGATGATCGCGCACAACTATTTCGTCTCGCGGGTGGAGGGGATGATCCTGGAGATGGAAGTTAGTTCCACCGAACTTCTGGAAATCTTGACGAATAGCCGCGGCGAGCGGGAACTGTAGCCCGCGGGATGCAATCATGAAATTCCAGCGAATCGGCAGCGGAAAACACAGGGTTCGCGCAAGCCTGGATCTCACGCCCCTGATCGATGTCATCTTCAACCTCATCATCTTCTTCATGCTCTCGTCGACGTTTGTCGTGCAGACATCCATACCCATCGAGACGCCGGAAGCGCCCGGCACCGTCAAGATGGAGAACCGCGAGTTGTCCGTTACGCTTCAATATGGAGAGGGCGGCCCGGATGGCAAGGGCAGGGTGTATATCGAGACCGATGAGGTGAGCACCTGGGAAGACTTGTCGCGCCGGCTTGCCGAAGAAGTGGCAAAGAAACCGGACGCGTTGGTTCTCATACGCCCCGATGAGCGAGTGGACACAGGGAGGCTCGTGTACGTGCTCGGGATCGCCACGAGCGTCGGCATCCAGCGTTACGGAATTGCCGCAGTCCCGCCCAAAGACCAATGAGGGTCCACATGGCCCAGAATAGACCCTTTCTGCTGGCATTTGCATTCTCGTCGGTGCTGCATCTGTCGATGGTGACGATCTTCACGATCTATATCGACATTCCCGTGGCAAAGATCGGTTACTACACCTTCGATATCGTAAACCCGGCCACGCACCTATCGTACTTGGGTCCCGGCGCAACGGATGACCTGCCCCAGAATTCCCTTCGAGAGACGCTTCGCCTGAATACATCGGATCTCACCGCCGTCGAAGCCCCCGCGAATGCAGCCGAGGGGATAACGGGGGAGTTCCCTGCAATCACCCTGCCCACCTGGGCCCTTCCGGAGTTGGAGCGTTTGCAGCTCCGTCAGGAAAGCCTTCGATTGCGCGCCGAATTCGTCCGAAAGCAAAAGCAGAAGCCCCTTTCCTTCCTGCTAGGCGAGTCCGGATTCCTTCGCGAAACGCTGGGAAGAATCGCGGATTTCGGAGACGACGACGAGGCGCCTGCGCAGAATTCGGCTATGCTCGTGGGACGCCCCGTGGAGGGCGTCGTGATGTACATCGAATGGATGGCGGATCCCAAGGATCGCGAGATCCTGTATTCGCCTCCCATCGAAAGCCTCTGGAGGCTGGGACCCTCGGCCCTTCGCCAGCCCATGTCGATCCTCTTCAAGGTCGCGGCATCGGGCGAGGTTATCGAAGTGCTTACGCCCATCGAAGAGGACAACGAATTGGCGGGAAGTGCGGGAAAGGCGCTGCTCAAGTATCGCTTTGCGCCGCTCTTGGAGGGCGAGGATAAGGAGCAATATGGCACCCTTCTCGTCGCGCCCGAGGCCAAGGAAACGCCATGATCGCCATCGAACTCAAATGGGCCTTGCTGCTGTACGCGAGCATCCTGGGGGCGATGGTCCTGTTCATCTGGGCCTATACCGAGGTGACGGTGTGGCGTCCGCACCGCTACTTGGGGCAACAGTTTCTGTGGCGCTGCACGTTCTGCGCCTATACCTACTTGGACGAATCGCATGACCACATCTCGCAATGCCCCCGCTGCCAGAGTTTCAATTCGGAGACGGACGACCATGCGCGATTTGTTCCCGCCAAAGGCGAACCCGGCCACGAACCGCTGACCGAAGATTCCGTCGAGTCGCGCCGGAACCCTTCCCGACGCAAGCGGCCTGGTCAACGCCGAAGAGGGCCCCGTCACCGGTAGTCCCATTGACTGCAGTTGCGTGAAGCCGCGAAGTCCGGTACCGTTTCCCGTACGGACCTGTGAGCAGGGCGTGGGCACAACCGGAGGCGCGCATGGCGACGAATACCGTGCAGTACCGAACCCAGCATCGTATGGTTGGTAATCTGTTTCCCTCGGCAACAACGCAGCCCGGCCGGGAGCGTCTTGCGCTCACCGGCGCGCAGGTCGCCGAATTTCGCGAACGCGGCTTCGTGCGCGGGCCGCGCGTTTTGGACGACAAACAGATCGCAGCCCTGCGCGAAGGCTTGGAGCGAATTCGATCCGGCAAGAATGAACGCCTTTCGGAACTCTATGAGATCGACGAAGCGTGGAAGAAAGCTCCCGAGCAGAGCGTGTTTCACTTTCTGGGCGCATGGCGAATCGACGAGGCGTTCCATGACCTGTTGTTTCACCCCGCGATCGCAATTCCCGTCGGCCAGTTGCTCGACACGCCGCGCGTGCGGTTTTGGCACGATCAGGTGTTCTACAAACCGCCGCACCACCCCGGCGTCGTTGCATGGCATCAAGACTATTCGTACTGGACGCGCAGCGTGCCCGCGCGGCATCTGACCGTGTGGATAGGGCTCGACGATTCCACGCTGGCAAACGGGTGTATCCATTTTGTGCCGGGCAGCCACACGTGGCCCCTGTTGCCCAAGCTGCAACTGCTGGAAGACATGGAAGGCATCAAGGGCGTGCTGACGCCCGAACAACTTGCGCAGTTCAAACCCGAACCGCTGGAGTTGAAGGCGGGCGAATGCTCCTTCCACGATTGTATGACCTTGCACGGGTCCTACGGCAACAGTTCGGATATCCCGCGACGCGGCGTGGTTCTCAACTACATGCATCCCGAAACGCGCAGCGCCGACGGAAAGCACCCCTTGTTGACGCACACACCGCTTATTCCCGAGGGGGCGGTCATCGAAGGTGACGACTTCCCCATTGTCTACGACGCAAATAGGTAAGATTCCGACGGAGAAGAAGCAATGATTTCAGCGGAGCAACGGAAGGCAATATTCGAACGAGGCAAATCGACAATTCACTGGCAAGGCGAGCCGAAGTTGGGAAGCTCATACGGCGAGGAAGAAGTCGAAGCCGCAGTCACTGCGATCCGCGACGCCTCAATTCCCAGCCGCGGTTTCGGCTTCAGCGGCTACCCTATCCCCGAGTTCGAGCAGGCCTTCGCAGAGTACGTAGGGACCAAGCATGCCGTCGCGTTGAACAGCGCCGGGCCAGGCCTCGACCTGCTCATGCAGTTTCTCGACTTACAGCCCGGCGACGAGGTTATCGTGCCCGCGATCAATTTCGTCGCGGAGCCATTGGCGGTATTGGGGGCCGGCGGGCAGATCGTGTGGGGCGAGATCGATCCCAAGACGTTGCAGCTTGACCCCAACGACGTCGAAAAGCGCATCACACCCCGGACGCGCGCGATCTTTCCCGTGCATATGAACGGCCTCAGCGCGCCGATGGACGATTTCCTGGAGCTGGCCCAACGGCACCCGCATGAGAAGCACGGGCCTTTGAAAGTGATTGGCGACGCGGCTCGGGCCTGCGGCGGCGGCTACAAAGGCGGGAAGATCGGGAAGACGGGACTGGCCACCATCTTCTCCTTCCACACGATGAAGAACATGACGACGCTCGGCGAAGGCGGCATGGTGACCACCGACGACGAGGAGGTGAACGCATTCTGCCGCTCGACCCGCTTCTACGGAATGAACACGGACATCTGGGGATCGTCATACGTAATGACGACCGTGCAGGCGGCAGTGGGCTTGGTTCAACTGAAGAAGCTCGACGGGTTTATCGCGTCGCGGCGGCGGCTTGCCCAGCGGCGCAACGAACTGCTCGCGGACGTGCCGGAACTGACGTTGCCGTTCGAGCCAGCCGATTGCGAGCATTCCTACTATCTCTACACGTGCGTTGTGTGCGAGGCGTGGCGCGGCGAAAAGCGCGATCGGCTGATGAAGATGCTGGAAGAGGAATTCGACGTGCGCTGCATCGTCGCGAATCCGCCTGCGTACAAAGCGCGCCGCGTGCTACGCGAGCACACCCCGGGGCAATCGTTGCCGCTATCCGAGTCGCTGGGCGAGCGCCTGTTCTGCATCCCCATTCACCCCGCGATGACCGACGAAGACAACGAGTTCATGGCGGCAGCGGTGATCGAGTGCGTGGAGCGGTTGCGGTAGGGGGGAAGATACGGTGCGTGTATGACGGAGGAGCGAGCGAATACGTACGGACTATGTCAGAAGGACATCGAACCCCGCTTGCGCGAAATGATGGTCGGCAGTCAGTGCACTCGTCAAGCGGAGCGAGTTCATTACGACAAATGAAGAGCAGTCCGTCAACGACCATTGCTTGTCATTTCGGCTGCCGAACAACTCCACTGCATCCTGCAAAAGCTGAGGCGAACATTCAACGATGTATGTATTGTCATCTGTTCGCAATTGTCTGTGCAGTTCGACAAACACTTGCCGTGTAGCAATCGACGAGAAGAAATTACCCACTTCAATGAGAACAAATTCCGAAGTCACTGTTCGCCCCCGGAAGTTGACGCAAAACTCGAAAGCAGCGGCGTGAAGTGAATCTCGCGGATTGGCCAGAGCTACGTAAAAGGAAGTATCCGCAAAGACGGTACTCATGTGGAATCTTGCCCGCGAGGTGTGCCGTACAAGTAGTGGTCGTGTTCTCGGGCCGCGTCGACTGGCATGCCTTCCGCCTTTCCGATAATCGTCGATAGCCGCTCGGCCAGCGTGGGGGCATTCGGTTCTGTTTCCAATAGTCGCGCGAATTCGACGATTTCTACATGGACGGGCGTTCCATCAGGAAGATCTATTGGGTCGTCAACAATAACTTGACCGTGTCGAACTTGCCCTCTGTACGTCACCTGTCACCTCTCTTCCGGCTCCAACAAGAGCGGGCCTGCTTATATGCTACGCGAAGAGTTCGTCGGCGTCAAAAGAGAATTCGAAGGACTCTGCGAAGCATAGCCCCCTTGACCCGATCATTGCTACATAGTTTACGCTCTTGATCGAGCGCTTGGGGCAGACGTCGCCTCAAACGCTCGATTGCCCCGGCCGGGCAGACGAATGGCAGGAGGATGTAGATGAGGATTGGGCAATTGGCGCGCGCGTTTGGGCTGAGCCGAGGAACGCTGCTTCATTACGACGCCATCGGCTTGTTGACACCGTCGGACCGGAGCGACGCGGGTTACCGCGTCTACGCGGACGCCGACATTGAACGCCTGCGGCGCATCTGCACGTATCGCGCCGCGGGTGTGCCCTTGGCGGACATACGGAGCGTGTTGGACGCCGCCGAGCCGGAAGGGTATCGGCGGGTCTTGAGCCTGCGGCTGGCCCAACTCAGCGAGGAGATTGCCAATCTGCAACGACAACAGCGTCTAATCGTGCGGCTGCTCACGCGGCCCGAGGCGCATGAGGAACAACCGATGTTGAACAAAGAACAGTGGGTGGCGTTGATGCGCGCCACAGGATTGACGGACGACGACATGCAGCGGTGGCACAAGGAATTCGAGAAGATGTCGGGCGCGGCCCACGAAGAATTCCTGGCGTCCTTAGGGATTGCCCCCAAGGAAATCGCCGAAATTCGGCAGTGGTCCAGTAAGTAGATCCAATTGGCGAAATCGCATCGCCCCGGGACGTCCTGTCCCGGGGCGCGATACTGTCATGCCCTATACCATTGCAGGCTATTGCGGAGTCAACGTGTCGCCCGGTTTGCTTGCGGGCAACTTGGGCACGATCACCGTGAACACACCGTCTTTGTACGAGGACTTCATTCCTGATTCGTCAACCAATTCGGGCAGCGGCATCGACCGCTGAAACTGACCGGAGACGCGCTCTTGCCGCAGAATATGCCCATCCTTCTGCTGGGAGACCGTCTGGTCGCGCTTCCCCGTTACGGTCAAGGTCTGGTCCTTGATCTCGACACGGATGTCCGATTGGTCGGCCCCTGGCATGTCGACCTTAATGACATATTTGTCGCCCTCGTCCGTCATGTCTATGTTGGGGCTGGATACGATGGTCGATGGCTGAGCCAAATCGCCGAAGCGCGGGCTATCCTTCAACCGTCCCATGGACTGATTGAAAAGCTGATCCATTTGTTGCCGCATTCTGGCCATTTCCTGGAACGGGTCCCAGTTTCCGGGGTCGAATCCGGAGCCGAAGGGGTCGGCAAAAGCTCCGATACCCGGCTGTGCCGCATCGGGTTTGCCAGTGGACTCCTTGTTGGGAGTGGGGATTACGGACCATCCTTCATCATCGGACTTGGCCGACGCGACGACTTTGGATAGCTTGTCATGCATGTACCACATGGCCGCGCCTTGCAGGCACACGGCAACGACCAGCGCGCCCAAAATACCCGCGAGGAGCTTCGAGCGGCGCTTTCCGGGTTGTTCTACCGGTATCTCACTCATGGCAGGTTCCTCCTAGCATGAAGATCGTGCCCGGATTGCAGCAGTCTCGTGTGCGCAATCCACAACCCTTGGACAATAGCAACTGGTTTGCCAAGATCGCTCCAAGGGCATTCCGGTTTTTCTAACTCATGGAATAACAATCTGTTATGAATGGCGAGCGGCGGGGCTGTGAGCCGGCCCGTGGAGGTGGGCAGGGTCCGAAATCGGGAAGCAAAAGCGCCCCCTGCCCGAATTGGGGAATCGCGCTCGGCTACTCCTTGTCGTCGGGGCGGATTTCGGCGTACAGGCGCGGGTAGTCCTGGACGGCCCACTCGCCAAATGGCTTCTTCCCATCGTAGAGGTCCAAGAGCTTGCCGATGGGGGCGTCATCGAAAAACACGCCGAATTGCTTTCGCGCTTCCTTGGGCGTTGCGCCTTGCATGAGTAGGTAGACTGCGGACGCGACTCCGCTCCGGTGCGTGCCGCCTTGACAGTGGACGAGGATGGGTTTTTCCGCCGTCCGGCACCACTCGACGAACTGGGCAAGCGATTTGGGGTTCGGCAGCGCCTCTTTGGTCCAAGGCAAATCATGGTGGGCAACAGCAAGGCTCTCGCATGCCTCACGTTCTTCGCGGTACCATCGGGAGTCAGGATCGGGATGGCGCAAGCTGATGACCGTGCGGATGCCATCGTGCTGGATAGCCTTCTCCAGGCGGTCGGCGGGAAGTTGTCCGGAACGATACAGCGTCGCCTCCTCGACCGTGCGGAAGTTGTGGTCCAAATAGACGCACCCGACAAGGCGGGCGAGCAGCACAAGAACGCCGAGAGCGAGCAGGAGTTCCGCGGCTCTCTTGGCGGTGTACAATGATCGGAGACGCATCGTGTAAGTCCGTAACTCGGTACTGCAACCCGAAGGAATAACGCGCTGATGATACCATCCAGAATTCAATTTGTGACGCTTGTGGCTGTCTTGGCGTTGAACGCCGCCGCCCAGGAGACCATCGACCAGTCGCGCCGCACGGCGATTGTCACCGCCATCGAGAAGGTGTCTCCGGCGGTGGTGTCCATAAATGTCATCGAACTTCGCCCCCAACGGCAGATTCCGCCGCGCTTACGCGACTTCTGGGACATGTTCGACTTGCCGGGGCCCTACGCGGTTCAGCAGCGCCGCATGAATTCCGTGGGAAGCGGCTTCTTCTACAAGGAAGGCTACATCATCACGAACTTTCACGTCATCGAAGGGGCCGACCAAGTCGCCTCGGTGACGTTGCCGGACGGCCGCGAACTCGAGGTGGTCGTGGCGGGAGTGGACGAGCGGACGGACGTTGCGCTCCTGCGCGCCACCGCCTCCAGTACCCCCTCGGTGGCGCTGGGCAACTCGGATGACCTGCTCACGGGCGAATGGGCGATCGCCATCGGCAACCCCTTTGGGCCGCTCATGAGCGATTCCCAGCCTACCGTGAGCGTGGGCGTGGTTTCCGCCAATCACCGTCGCATCAACCCGCGCGTGGGCGGCGGGGAACGGTTGTACCAGGGGATGATTCAGACCGACGCAGCCATCAACCCGGGCAACAGCGGCGGCCCGCTGGTCAATTCCCGCGGCCAGGTGATCGGCATCAACACGATGATCTTCAGCGAAAGCGGTGGCAGCGTCGGGTTGGGGTTTGCCATTCCGATCAACCGCGCCAAACGCGTTGCCGAAGAGATCATCCAATACGGGCGAAGGCGCGATCCATGGACGGGCTTCAAGGTCGAAGACGTGGCCAGCCTGTCCGCGGGAGCCATCGCCCAATTGGGGATTCGCTCGCCCACGGGGTGCGTCATTCAGAATATCCTGAAGAACTGCCCTGCCTATGCCGCGGGTTTGCGCCCGGGAGACGTGGTCATCGGCGTGAACGGACAACGGGTCCAGTCCAGTAGCGACATCGATTTCGCGGTTTGGGACTTGTTCGTCGGCGACCCCATTGCCGTCTCGGTCGAGCGGTCCGGACAAGTGCTCGAGTTCAAGTTCCAGATTCAGGAGGTGGCAAGATAAGAGTGCCCTAGCCGCTGTAAATACTGGTAGCATTTTCTCTGCAGTCAAAACCGGATGAAAGTCATGCAAGACGAAGAAAGCAGTCTTGACGAGTTGCGATCCGAAGGCGACGTGAACTTGTCCCCGCGGCGGGCCGCGTGGGCCGTGTCGTACTTGAATGACGAGACCGCGAACTTGCTGGACAAAGACGCGGACTACTTCCTGCACCAATCGCTCTCGACGCCCTGCATGAACGTTTTGAAGGGATGCGACGGCATCTACCTGGA
>JBHEKO010000526.1:0-2749 GCA_041859475.1 Candidatus Hydrogenedentales bacterium | reverse complement strand
CACCGGAAGTCCGAGGGATCGGTATCAAGCGACGCGCTGATTTTGACCCAGAACTGTCGAATGGGGTTGCGGGTGGCTTTATCGATGACCCGCCCCCAGACTTCGCATTCGGGCGTGCGAACGACGATAAGCTGGTCCTCGCGATTGGTCTGCAATTCCGCGGCCGTGCCGCCGGGAGCGGTGTCGCCACGGGAGAACGCGCTGACTCGCACGCGGGTGCTCGCGGGCAACCCAACAAGGCGGAACTCGCCCTGTGTATTGGTCATGGCTTGCGATTCACGCGACAGCACGGTTACACACGCGAGCGGACTGCCTTCGTTGTCGACGACGCGTCCCGCAACCCAGTCGCCGTCGGTGGACGGCAGGGCAACCTCACCAGAAGTATCCTCATCTGCAGTCTCGGGCTCGTCAGGCGGTTCGGCGGACGCGAGCATGAAGGTTGGCATGTCGTCGTCGTACTTGGCGGAAGGATCGGGGCGGAGCCGGGCGTTGACAACTGTGTCGCGCGAGCCCGCTGCAAACCGGGCCCATGCCGTACCGTTCACCTGGCTGTAGCCGTCGTTGGTCACCATAATGGGCAAGCTATCTGAAGCGGTATTAACCCCGTAGATTCTATAGGCGCCGCGGCTGTCGGTCTCCGCGAGGTAGTTTGTCAAATGGAATACGCTGCCGGACAAGCCGAGTCTCACGGGCGCGTTTTTCACGGGGGCGCCTCCTGGGCCTGTGACACGGCCGTGAATGACCCCCGCGGGGCGGGCGCGCAACTCGAGATTGACGGGGCCTGTGCCTCCGGCGAATTCCTTCAAGTGACAGTACCAGTCATCGTCAACAACGGCGATTCCGTTGTCGCGGTTTCGATGCAGGGCGTCGAATTGGAAGTGGCCCGATGCATCGGTGCGCACACAGTTGCCTCCGCTCGTGACCACAATGACGCCCACTAGCGGCTTGTTGCTGGCATCGTCAAGGACGACGCCACGCACGGCCAAGCCGGGTTCCACGCGCACTTGCGCGAAGACAGACTCGCCGGAAACAACATAAAGAGACGAGTCGCACCCTCCGGCAACCCCGGCCATGTCCTTCCACCGCACCACAATCGAGTAGTTTGCGGGCGGCAACGGCATCGAGAACAAACCTTCGCTGTTCGCATGTGTCTTTCCTACGCTCGCCACACGCGGGCCGCGAACGCAATAGGCTTCGACCTCCGCGCCGCCGGCGGGCACGTCGTCCAATGTGAGAACCTGACCCGTGAGGGCGCCTTTCTTGCCGGTGTATTTGAGGGTATCCTTCCAGTTGAGGATCGGGGCGTCGGGCGGATGGACCACGATGGCGTCTACTGGCGCGGGACCCTCCGAAAGCTCCGTGTCTGCAACCGGCGCCGCGACAACATCGGTAGCTGGCTCGGGTTCGGAAACGGGAGGTTGAGGCCCTGGCGCGTCTTGCTCCGCTTCAACCGGATTGGGTCCTGGCACGACTGCCGCGATGTCGCTGGTGGAAGTGGATGGGCCGGAGTTCGCCTTTTCGTTCCAACCGGAGGCTACGACCAGAAGCAGCGCGACGCCGCCAATGGCCCCTGCCCATAGGCTTGAGGCAATCAGGCCACGGCTGCCCAACACGCCCAACAGCCCTTTGGCTGCTCCGGCGCCGGCGGCCACTGCGCCTGCCTTGGCCGCAGTGCCGACGGGAATCGCGGCAATTGAGGCGATGACGCCTGCTGTGAAGCCTGAACTTGGACGCGAGCGGGAGAGCGAGGATTCGACGACTTCCGCGATCTGTTCGCGGAGAAACTCGCGGCCGCGGTGCAGGCGCTGGCGGACGGCTGCGTCGGACATGCCCAGCGCATGCGCCACCTCTTCGACGGAGCGGCCTTCGCGGTAGTAGAGAATAATGGGGATGCGGAACCCCTCGGGGATCTTCTCCAAGGCCTGCCACACGATGGCCTCGTTCTCGCGGTGCATGGCCGTTTCGCGAGGAGACGGTTTCGGATCGCGGACATGGCCTCCGTTCTCAAGAGGCTCTGTGCGCGCGAGGACGTCCCTCTGGCGTTTGCGAAGCCAACTCAGGCCGATGTTGCGCGCGATGCCGCAGATCCATGCACGGAATACGCGGGGGTCACGCAGGCGGTCCAAGTGCCTCCATGCGGCGACGAAAGTCTCCTGGGCAAGGTCCTCGCTTGCGTGAAAGTCGCCTGTCGTTCCAAAAGTCACGGCGCACACGAGGTGTTTGTAGTCTTCGACGAGTTGAGCATAGGCTTTACGGTCGCCGCGTTGCGATGCCGCTAGAATGGCAAGTTCGGATGTCGTAGGAAGCGCCATGATTCGGAACCCCTGTCAATTGTAGCATCACTACCCGTCAATGCCGCTCACTTCCAGATTCACTTACTAAGTCGCATATCGGAACCCTCGCGTGACAGGTATTGCCTTCAATGGCCCGGATTGCGCACAATCCTCCTCTGCGAATGGCCGCCAATCGGGCGCGGTCGCTTGGGGAAGAAAGCGGCATGGAGGGGGGGACAGCTCAGGTGGATTCCGAATCGAACCCGGCCACCAGCGGCAAGCGCTCGCGTATTGTCGGGCTGGATGTTGCGCGCGCCGTTGCCATTTTCGGGATGGTCTTCGTCAATTATAAGAATGCGATGAATGCCCGCGGCGGAGGGCCGGACTGGCTCTTGTGGTTGCTGGACCGGTTCGACGGGCGTGCGTCGGTGACCTTTGTGACGCTCGCTGGCATGGGGGCTGTCCTGCTTTCGCAA
>JBHEKO010000503.1:0-27438 GCA_041859475.1 Candidatus Hydrogenedentales bacterium | reverse complement strand
CGAACATCGCTTGCTTCCTTTGCAAAAGAAAGTAGACTTGCGATTTCCCCTGGACTTGGTCGAATCTTGTTCGAGGATTAAACACAGTGACCGGCGATTGCCGAACGTCATGCAGCGAATAGAAGGAATTCAGGAATGGATACACTGAGACTTGACGGAAAGTGGCAGGTCCGCGAAGCGCCGCTATCCTGGGCGGGTACGTCCGGATATGACAAGGCTATGGTCGAGGACAGCGATTGGATACCCGCTCAGGTACCCGGCGAGATTCATCTCGACCTCATGCGCGCAGGTAAGATGGAAGAACCGCTGGTTAGTCTGAACGCAAAGAAGAGCCGTTGGCCCGAACAACGCTCGTGGTGGTACGCCAAGACCTTCACCGTTTCCCCGGCGTTTCTCAAACATGAACGTCAGGAGTTGGTGTTCGATGGATTGGACTACTTTGCCCAAGTCTTCCTGAATGGCGAATTCATCGGCGAAGTGAAGAACGCATTCGTGCCCGCGACATTCAATGTGCGCCATCGATTGAAGAAGGGGAGGAACGAGGTCGTTGTGCGTTTGACCGCCGGCGGCGAGTTGGTCCCCTCCGAATTCAAGCCTACCAAAGAAGAGAAGTACAAGCGCCAATCGTTTCGTGGCATTCGGTTCCTCCGCAAACCACAATTCACCTTCGGATGGGACTGGGTCGACATTCTCCCAAACATCGGCATCTGGCGCAGCGTACACCTGGAGGGACGCTCCGGTGTCGTCCTGCACGATGTCTCGCTTACACCAATCCTGTGCGAATCCGCCGTGTTGCTCGACGCGGAAATCATCGTGGAAAACCTGCACCCATGGGGCGACCGCGAAGCCGAAGTCGCAGTAACCATCGAGCCTCCCAGCGGCAAGAAGATTCAGGTCAAAGTGGCGAGCGTCACACAGGTGGGGTTGTCAGCGATCACGCAGACTATCGAAATCCCCAACCCTCGACTGTGGTGGCCCAACGGCATGGGCGAACAGCCGCTCTACAAAGTCTCCATCAGCGTAAGCTGGGACGGTGCCGAGTGCGACCGCCGCGAAATGAACATCGGATTGCGGACCGTCGAAATCGACCGCACGAAGCTCGCGGAAGGCAGCCGCTTCTGCATCAAGGTGAACGGACAAGATGTATTCTGCAAAGGCGGCAATTGGATTCCCGCGGATGCCATCCTCGCGCGCGTCGAATCCAAGAAATACGAAGTGCTCGTCTCCGACGCGAAGAATGCGAATCTCAACATGCTGCGCATCTGGGGCGGCGGCGTGTACGAAGCGCCGGCCTTCTACAACGCCTGCGACAAAGCAGGCATCCTCGTGTGGCAGGACTTCATGTTCTCCTGCTCGGAATATCCGGATCACGATCCGGCTTTCCGCGACGCGATCCGAGCGGAAGCGGAGTCCGTTGTAAAGAGTCTGCGGCATCATCCGTGCATTGCTTTGTGGAGCGGCAACAACGAGAACATCTGGGGCTTTGAGAATTGGTGGAACAAAGACAGGTCCATCGACGACAAGAATCTCCAGGTAGGGGGAAAGCTCCTCTACAATCAGATCTTGCCCGAAGTCTGCCGCACCCTCGATCCCAGCCGCCCCTATTGGCCCAGCAGCCCCTACGGCGGCGAAAGGCCAAACGACGAAACCGGCGGCGACTGCCATTGGTGGTTGCCCTTCACCATGAACCCGGACATGAAGCGCCGCATTTCGCACGAAGTTTTCGACGAGTGCAAGGGCCGCTTCGTGAGCGAATACGGAGTCATCGGCTATTGCCACATGGATTCCATCAAGCAATTCTTGAAGCCGGAAGAACGTGCCGTGGGCTCGCCCGCGTGGAAAGAACACACCAACACCTTCGAGAACGAAACCATCCCCGCGGCTATTCAGCATCACTACGCGGACTTTGCCGATATCGACTTGGCGCGACGCATTCTATATGGCCAGATGTTTCAGGCAACCATGTACGGCCGCACTATCGAGGCATTGCGCTTTCGCAAGTGCGACCCGCGCGACGACTGCCAAGGCGCGGTCATCTGGATGTACAACGACTGCTGGGGCGAAACCGGGTGGACGCCGATCGATTACTACCTTCGACGCAAGGCCAGTTACTACTGGATTCGCAACGCGTGTACGCCTGCGAAGGCCATCGTGCGCCGGCGCGGTAACGATCTCGTCACGCGAGTTGTCAACGACACCCTTCAATCCTTCCAGGCGAAGGTGCACCGTGGGTGGCTTCGCGTGGATGGCACGGATTCCAGACTGCACTCCGAGGCCATCACCGTACCCGCAAACGGCATGCTGGAAATGGGGAAGGAGAAGATCCCCGCCACAAGCATGATGAACCCCCGTGAATGGATCTATGCCGCTTATCTCACCGCCAAAGGCGTAGAGAGCGCTCCATCCACATGGCTTCTCGCGCCGTATCGTGAACTCGCAGTCAAGCGCGCCGATATTTGCGCGGAGGTCAAAGGCAAAGAAATCACGCTGACCTCCGGCGCGTATTGCCACGGTGTACACTGCGAAGACGGCGGCGGCAGAGTCTTCTCCGATAACTTTTTTGACTTATTGCCCGGCGTTCCCAAGCACGTAGTCTGCGAAGGTGCTCAAGTGCCGAAGCGCGTGCGCTTCCGCGCACTTACATAGGGTCTTGAAATGATTGCAGGGTCTTCCGCCTGTGCGGAATCGGTCAGATCGGAGGGAGAGAATCATGCATAGTCCCACTTCTCGACGGGAATTCTTGGTCCGCAGCGGCGTGGGGATGGCCTCGCTGGCCCTGCCTGCCGTGCAGACGCATGCTGCGGAGGGCTCTACGGCGAATCGGCGCAACATCGTCTTCATCTTGACGGACGACCAGCGCTTTGACGGTATGGCCATTCTCGGTCATCCCTTCTTGGAGACGCCCCATCTGGATGCGCTTGCGAAGGGTGGCATCATCTTCAAGAAGGCATTCGTCGCAACGGCACTGTGCTCGCCAAGCCGCGCGACGATTCTCACCGGCCTCTATGCGCACACCCACGGCGTCCTCGACAACAGCACTCCCTTGCCCGTTTCCGCGCCAACGTTTCCACAGGAGTTGCAGAAGGGGGGCTACGAAACGGCGTTTGTCGGCAAGTGGCATATGGGCGGACAAAGCGACGCTCCTCAGCCCGGATTCGACCGATGGGTTTCATTTCAGGGCCAAGGCGAGTATGTCGGGACAACGCTGAACGTTGATGGCAAGAAGGTACCCCAAAGCGGGTACATAACGGATGTCCTCACCGACTACGCCGAGGAATTCCTGCGCAAACCCCGCGAGAAGCCCTTCTGTCTTTGCTTGTGTCACAAGGCAGTTCATGCATCCTTCACGCCCGCGCCGCGCCACAAGGGCTGCTATGCCGGTCAAACGTATCCGCATCCTGCCTCCATGGCCGACACGCCCGAGAACTACAAAGGCAAGCCCGCGTGGGTGCGCGCCCAACGCAACAGTTGGCACGGCGTTGATGGCATGTACGCGAAGCAAACCGAATTCGATACGTTCACGCGGGACTACGCGGAAACGTTGCGCGCCGTGGACGACAGCGTGGGTCGTGTCGTAGAGACGTTGAAGGAGTTGGGCAAACTCGACTCCACCCTGATCGTATTCACGTCCGATAACGGTTTCCTAATGGGTGAGCACGGCCTTATCGACAAGCGGTGCATGTATGAGCCGTCCATCCGCGTACCGCTCATCATACATTGTCCGGAATTGTTCGCGGGCGGCGCGACGCGCGACGAGATGATTCTGAACACCGACTACGCCCCGACCTTTCTGGAAGCCGCCGGTTGCCCTATCCCGTCCTCCATGCAGGGGCGATCGTTCTATCCGTTGCTTGAAGGAAAGAAGATCGGCTGGCGCGACGCGTTCCTGTACGAGTATTTCTGGGAGCGATCCTATCCGCAGACCCCCACGGTGCAGGGCATTCGCACCGACCGCTACAAACTGATGCGTTTCCACGGTGTGTGGGACCGGTACGAACTCTACGACTTGCAAGAAGACCCCGACGAGATGAACAACCTGATCGGAAACATCGAGTTGACCATTGAGGGAGGCGCAATCGACAATCTCATCAATGACGATACGGCCCCCGAAATCAAGGCGATCTTTAAGCAATTGATGGCACGGCTCAACGAACTCGTTCGCGAAACCAACGGGGTGCCCGAGCCAATCTGGTACAAGGCGCGTTGAGACAGGGGTAGACTTCAAACGGCAGTCGTTGATTGTGGTGCAGGCATTTTGCCTGCGTGAGACGACTCTGTGACCGCTTCAGAACGGCGGAAGTTCGGGATTGCACGCCGACACAATAGCCGTGCCTTCCACTTCGATCAGCCAGCCGGGCCGGCAGACGGGCGCAACGACAACCTCCATCGGCGCTTCGCCAAAGCGTTCGCGCATCCTGCTCCATGCGAACGCCTGGTCGCTTGGATCGCGCACGTACACAATGAACGTTTGCATGTCGTCCAAGGTGGCGTCCGCCTGCATCAGCAACGCCTCGACATTTTCAAGCGTGCGCTCGAACTGGCGGCTCACATCGCCGGGATACAGGATGTTTCCATGGCTATCGATACTCGCCGTGCCCGAGATGAAGATGTGCTTGCGATCGCGATAGGCAACCGATGTCGCGCGCTCGAACGTGACACCATAGTGATGCGTGGGGCTCAGGTGGTCCAAAGCGGCCAAATACTCGACCTGCTCTGGGCGCACACCCGATATCGCATACGAATCCAACATCACCCTTGCCTTGAGGTCGGCGCAGCGTCCCTCGATTCCTGTACTGGCGATAAAGTGCGTCTTGGGCGTCAGGCCGTGTTCCGCGAATATCTCGCGGCGAGCGGCAACCAGTCCGCCGTAATTCGCATCGACATCCTCCACGTAGAACCACGTTCGGAGTACGTTGTCCTCGATCGTCATGCCCTGACTGGCGAGATACGCGAGATACTCGCCAAAGATCCCCTGCGTTTGCCCATACGAAGAATCCGATGCCGTGCTGTGAACTTGTGTGCTCCAGTGATGGCTGAGCCCACCTCGACGCACCGAAGTGGTGTTCCCGATGCGTGTCCGCTGCAACGTCTCGTCGGGGCAGGAAATGTGGTAGGCCGAGAGCGCGATTCTCGAAGGAGGCATCGGCGCTTGTCCAATCCACGACACAGCGCACGGCTCACCGCTTGCTCTCGGATTCGACAAAGCACATGCCCCAAGCGCGCCCACCGCATTTTGAATGTCGCTGCAGAAGAAACGCCTGAGCACGGCAGTCTCTCGGCTCAATCCAAGCGAGTCA
Source organism: Candidatus Hydrogenedentales bacterium (assembly GCA_041859475.1). Lineage (GTDB taxonomy): Bacteria > Hydrogenedentota > Hydrogenedentia > Hydrogenedentales > SLHB01 > JAIBAQ01. The sequence goes on along the minus strand of JBHEKO010000503.1, from coordinate 22,141 downwards.
AGCGCCTCCTGATACGCGCTCGCCAGCCGTTCCATTTGCTCCTCGACAGAACCATACTCCGTGGGGCGAACCGTCAGATAATACTCGGTAGTCCCGCTCTGCCCTTCAAAACTCGATACGCAAACGGATGCCGCCGGCGATTCCAAGAGGTCCGCTTCCAATTCCACTCGCTGCATGATTACTTCTCCACAACCTGAACCGGAATTGCCGGCAACACGCCCAGAGATACGCGCTGCTGGCGCTTGCCCTTCGTTTTGTCCTGGACGTTGCTGTTTGGAGGCATATAGGCCTCGACTATTACGTTGTCCGTATCGCCAGCCTTAGCGACAGCGCCATCCGCTTTCAACGCAAACGTAAGCCCTTCCTCTTGTGCCGTAACGTCGCCCATCGAGATCCCTGCCGGCGGATCGATAAGGTCGAGACGAACCTCGGCAATCCCAGGATATTTGGGCGTCTTGACCTGTATTTCCGCTGTCCCTCCCAATGGGATGCGGACCGGAGTGATTCCCGCCAGCTCAACCGTACGTCCCTTGAACCGCGACCCCGGAACGCTGACGAGCATTGCTTGTGACGGCGTCAGATGCCGGTAGATGAACGCCTGCATCATGTCTTCCGCGGGGACGGCCGTACGTCGCACTGTCTCCTCGCCCATTCGCGCGCGGCCTTCAACCTCAAGTGGGAATGGCTCGGGACGCGCGCCCATCGCCGCCGTGAGCGTCATGCGCATGGACTCGCGGCCCTCCGGAATCTGGCCGCCATCAAGTTCCAACCCCTTCGGTGCATTGGCCAAGCGCACATCGATGGGCCCATCGAATCCATCTTTCCGCAGCACATGTACGCAGATCGTCGCCGCGCGTCCTGCAGGCACAATGACGCTCGAAGGAGTTACGCGCAGCGCGAAATCCGGACGCGGGGCGGAAATTCGCAAACGATACGTGTAGGCCTCGCCCCCCGCACGCTGGCTGTCGGCAAGCGCTACAAAGTACGTGCCGTCCGACGGAAGTTTTACCCGCACATAGGAGTCCGCGTGGTGCGTAAGCAGTCCCATTCCCTTGTCCTCGAAGTCGTCGTTCGACGCAAGCTCGCTGCCCGCGGCATCGGAAATCCGAAGCAACGAATCCATCGGCGAGCCCAGTCGTCGCGCCGTAACCTCCGCCACGACTTCATCTCCGCCGTGTCCGCTAATCGCAAAGACATCCACATCGCCCGGGCTTCTAATGCGTCCGTTCACGATCCGAGGCAATTCAATCCTTTGTGCGCCTTCGGTCGTATCGTTCGGTTCGGACTCCAAGCACTCGGCCAGCGAATCGACTTCATAGGCGATGGCGTTAGACAACATACCGCCCTGCCGGACGTTTGTCTCCCGAATGGACGGCCCCTCTCCGCTTGTCTCCAATCGCAATTGCGACGTAGTCAGGTTCCAACCCGCAAGCGTGGCAATGGTCGCGGTCCCGGAAGAGCCGCCCAGCGGGAAGAACTGCGTGACAAACGGCTGCTCGCTCACTGCGACGCGGTAGACAAAATCGTCTCGCCCGCGAAAGATGGAATCGCGGATCTCCACTTCGTAGTTGTCGTCTTTGGGAACGTCAAAGAGGAGGACCGGGTCGGGACTGAATCCATAGTCGTCCGCGAAGGCCATCTCGTGGCCGTGGCTGTCGAATAGAGTCATCGTGGCCTGAAACCATCCAGGCACCGCATCCGCCAAGTAGGGGATGAGTTGCCGGGCCTCCGCGTCGAGAACAAGCTTCTGGCCTTTGCGCGCGCGGAATTTCAGCCGGTCTACGTCGCCAGGTTGAATCTGCCCATTGAAGATCACGGGCACGGCAACAGCCGGGTCCTGCACGGGAGCCGTGTAGACCGCCGCCTCGTTGGGTTCCAGTTCCCGAACCTCGGGCAACGTGGCAACCTCGAATCGCATCGGATTTGTCAGCCCCGCGGGCGAACCGATGCGAATCTCGCGCGGCCCCGGCGCGGCAGCCGGATCAATCGTTATAGCCACCATTACCGACTCGGCAATCTGCGAGTTCATCTGTCTACGCCGGTAGTAAACAATCTCATGTTGGACGTGGTCCAACTGGCGCAGACTCATCTTCTCCAGGTTGTACAGCAGCGGATGCTTGGGAAGCTCCGCCTTTTCCCCGGTGTCTGTCATGGTCTCCGCAGGCTTCTGCAAGGAGGCTAGGTTGGGTGTGCGCCCCTCTTTCTCCGCCAGTCGCTTTTCTCGAAGCTCCTTCATCACCCGCACAAGTTCGTCGTATTCTTCTTTCTTAATGTTGCCCAGCGGCGGATAGTACTTCACAACCTCTCCGCGAACCCCTTCTCCCGTGATGAAGACCCTGTCCGCACCACGCAACGTCTGCCCGCCAACGACGACTTCAACGACGGCGCCGGTCTGCCCACCCGCCGGGTAGACGTACCCGATGTGCGGTTCCCTGCGCGCGGCCTGTCCCCACGCCGTCGCGGAAGTCAGAACGAGTGCGGCCAGAATCAGACGCTTGTATCGCAGCATAACCATGTCTTCGTCCTACGCGATTTCTCGCAAACGGCCGCCACCTTCCATCCCTTCCATCTTCGCGGGCATGACTTGCGCGTCTAGTCCCTGCGGATTCGGAAGCGGGCTGTCCGGATCGATTCCCAACAACTCGTACATCGTGCGAATCAGATCGTGCGGGTATACCGGCCGGTCCGCCACCTCTTCTCCATGATCGTCCGACTTGCCCACAACGTGACCGCCCTTGAATCCTCCTCCCGCGACAACCGCGCAGAAGCAATTCCCATAGTGGCCCCGGCCACCGTTCCACGGCGCGCCCCAATCCACTTTCGGCGTGCGGCCAAATTCGCCGCCCCACCACACAATCGTGCTGTCAAGCAGGCCATGGTCGGCCAAGTCCTGCAACAGCGTCGCCATACCCTGATCCATCTCGGGCAGCTTTCGTCGCATGATCTCGAAGTGCTGCTTGTGCGTGTCCCAGCCGTTGTAGTTGATCGTCACGTAGGGCACCCCGCTTTCCACCAGCCTCCGCGCCATCAAGCACGACTGGCCAAACGTGTTGCGCCCATACCTGTCGCGAATCTCGTTAGGTTCCTGCGAGAGATCGAATAGCGCGCGCGCCTCTCCGAACATCATGTCGTAGGCGCGCGATTCAGCCTGATCGAATCGCTGCAAATGAGGGTCGTTGGGCATGGCCTTGCCAAAGGTGTCCAACGACTTCAGCAATTGCTGCCGCCCCTGCTGACGTTCGTCCGTGATTCCTGGCGCGACGATCCCTTCCACGACGAACCGCGCTTGGTTGGGGTCACCTCCCGTCACGAAGGGCTTGTAGCGCGACCCAAGGAAGCCAGCCTCCGAAAAGCGGCCCTGCGACTGGTTCAGCACAACGTACGGCGGGATCAGCCCTTTGTACCCGTGCTCCGGACCTTTGAGCATCGCCACGACCGCGCCCATGTTCGGATAAAGCAAGCGGTCTGGCTGATGACCCGTCTGCACGATATACGACGCTGTCTCGTGCGCGTTGATGCCATGCGTCATGCTCCGAATGATCGAATACTTGTCCGCCTGCTTGGCCAGTAGCGGAAGGAGTTCGCCGATCTGTATCCCGCTGACGTTGGTCGCGATTGGCTTGTTCAGCGGCCCGCAATAGTCGTTCCCCGCGCCCGGTTTCGGATCGAACGTGTCCAGATGACACGGCCCGCCCCACATCCAGATCTGAATTACCGCCTTCGCCTTCGCGGGACGCGCCGCCGCAAACGCGGATTTCGCAGCCCCGGGCGCAATCGCCATTGCGGTTGCCGCGAGTAGTCCCTGGCGCAACGCTTCACGGCGTGTAATAAGACCATTGCTCCTCAAGAGGGACCTGTCTCTTTTCATCGGAATGCCTTTCTTCTTTCCTCGTCGGCCACCCTAGCGGATTGTATCCGTCGATCATGTGCGTTGTACCGCCGGCTTCCAGCCGGCTCTTAACCTAACCACGAGACTCCACGATGTGCGTTGTACCGCCGGCTTCCAGCCGGCTCTTAACCTAACTACGAGACTCTCCACTTCCCTCTTTCCGCCAAAACGAACCACTAATGCCGATAGAGGAATTCCTTGCTGTTAATCAAGGCCCACGCCAAATCCATTGCCGTCTGCTCCGCGCTCAGTCCCTGATCCCAAGAGTAGTCCACAACGGCGGTCACCTCGGTCTCCGTGGGATATCTGGAAAGGATAGTCAGATACAAAGCGCGGATTCCTTCGCGATGGTCTCCGTTTGCTCTGCTTACAAGTTGCCGAAGCCTGGCGCTCGTCCCAATCTTCTTCTGAATATGGGTCGAGTTCAGCAGGTGCAGGCAAAGCCGGTCCGTCGGCTGATTGTTGCGCTCGGATTCAAGGCCCGTGTCTCTGGGCGAGCGCCCGAAGACTTCAAGCGCGGGGCTTGAGATGCTCGCATCCGCGAGCGTGATTGTCCGCTGCTCCTCGGGGATGTTCGTGAACGGCTCCGGAATCAGGCTTTGGTACTCCTCGCCGGAACCGCAGATCCAATTCAACGCATCGCTCAGCACTTCCGCGTCAAGGCGACGAACCATGTAGTGCGCAAACTGCGCCTCGGCTTCGGGCGACTCGCTACGCGAAATCGGCGACTGCTGATACGTGCGGGAGTTGAGAATCACGCGGAACAGGTGTTTGAGATCGTAGTTTTCTTCCGTCAGTTCCTTCTCCAAGTACGCCAGCAATTCGGGGTTTACCGGCGGATTGTCCGAACGAATGTCATCCGGCTCGTGAACGATTCCCCTCCCCAGCAACCACGACCAGACGCGATTCACGATATTTCGTGCGAACCACGGATTCTCCGAAGCGATTAGCCAATCCGCAAACACCTGCCGGGGATCTTGCCCGGCAGCTATCGTTACGGCAGTCCCATCCGGAAGCACGGCATCGAGTGGACCCGCGGCAGAAGGGTCCAAGTAGACTATCTCTTCTTTCCATTCCCCCGTCTTCTTATAAGCAACCCTTGAAAAGAAGGCCGAGAGGTTTGCGCGGTCCGCTTCGGACCAGTGCTCAAGCCGAGTCCCCATAAACGTCAGCGCCGTCGCCGACGCCAGCGCCTGAGGCGTTCTCCCCTGCACGGCCCGGTAGAAATTGACCTGCGGTACGCGGAAGTTACTCCCGCTTGAGGTCAGCAACTCGCGGGCGAATTGATCGTAGGGCTTGTTTTCCCGAAGGGAATCGCGTATCCAGCGATGATACGCCTGCACCGCGTTGGGCCACAGGTTGATGGGAAACTCCGCCTTCACGCGAAGCAGGTCGCACCACTTCAGCGCCCAGTAGTCGGCAAACTCGTCCCGCGCCAGGAGTGCATCGATCAGCCGCGCGCGCCGGTCCGGCGCTTTGCTATTCAAGAAGAAGTAAAGCTCAGGCTGGGTGGGAAGCGTTCCAATGACATCCAGGTATGCGCGCCGGACAAAGACCTCGTCGGAACACAGATTGGCCGGCTCGATTCCGCGCGTACGCAGATTTGCCAGAACCAATTCGTCGATGGCAGTGACCGGGGCAGTCCCTGCATCCATCTCGTACGGCGATGCAACGGGCTGTTCCGCACCTTGCGCCCCCAGGGCCGCCAGGACACATGCCATTGCCAGAATCGATATCCCCATGACGCCCCCCCGGGACTTTGCTGACTGCGTACTTCGTTCGAATTGGCCTCTACTACTTCACGGATATTCACGGCAAGGATTCTATTCCCATTCTCTGAAACACGATGCCCGGCGGAAAGTTCCGAATTCAGGAGGGTCCCGTAGCGCAAAGCGCTTCACGCAATTTGTGCCCTGCACGTGCTAAACTCTCACTGCGCGGGGGGAGAGCTCCAGTTTGGGCAAACGCGTCCGTCTGCCTCTCGGTTTCTATTCCTGCGGCAACCAGGACTATTCTGGGGAATTGCAGTTGGACAACGGGAGGAATGTGTGCTCATGAAATCTCATATATCGCGCAGGGACTTTCTGCGCCGCTCCGGAGCGCTTGCCGTCGCCGGAACACTAGGGGCAGGCCGCGCAAAGGCCAGCATAGGCCCAAACGACAAGATTCGATTGGGGGTCATCGGGTGCGGCGGAATGGGGGGGCGGCACATCGAGGCGCTTGCCACAAACCCCAATTGCACCTTGGTCATGCTTTGCGATGCCTTCATCCCTCGTTACGAAAAGGCCATTGAAGGCGTAAAGGCCGCCACGGGCGTCGCCCCGGAAGGCGTGCAGGACTATCGCAAAGTCCTGGATCGCCCCGATATCGACGCCATTTTCAACGTCACGCCGGATAACTGGCATCCGCTCATCACCATCCACGGGTGCGAGGCCGGTAAAGATGTCTACGTCGAAAAGCCCGTCTGCATGACCGTCGTCGAAGGGCGCGCCATGGTCAATGCCGCCCGTAGATACGGTCGTGTCGTTCAAGTTGGAACGCAGCAGCGCTCGATGCCCATCTTCCAAGAGGCGATTGAGGTCATACGGAGCGGTCAAATAGGACAAGTCACGTCCGCGGGCGCCTGGATTAGCGTCAATGGACTGCTGGAGGCAGAAACGCCGCGACCCATTCCACCCGGACTGGATTGGGACCGCTGGCAAGGCCCTGCCCCGGATATGCCTTTTAGCGCAGAACGCTTCATGGGGTGGATGGGGTGGCACGATTACGCGCGCGGCGGCGAACTCACGAACTGGGGTATCCACCTCATGGACATCGTCCAATGGGGCATCGGCAAAGATAGGCCGCTCAGCGTTCAAGGAATGGGGGGGAGCTACGTCGATGGGACCGGAGCCGACAATTATCAAAGCCTTGAGGCGCTTTTCGAATACGAAGGTTGCAACGTCACTTGGGAGCAGCGGGCTTCCAACACGCATTCGGGCAGAGGCTACGGCGTCCGGTTCAACGGCGACAAAGGCGTCCTCTACGTGAATCGCATCTCCTATTCCGTCGAGCCCGCTGAGTTGGGCATCAAGGAAGTCATCGGCGAACCCGAGCGCAGTTGGGCCAACTCCGACCATCACAACAACTTCTTCGAGTCGATCCGAACGCGCAAACGTCCTATCGCGGACATCGAACAAGGGTTCCGGTCCACCACCGCCGTACTGATTGCCGGTATCTCCCTCAAGACGCGTCGAAAACTCTACTGGGACGGAACCGCCGAGCGCTTCATCGGCGATGAAGCCGCAAACCGATACCTCTCGCGCCCGTATCGCGCCCCCTGGCACCTCTAGTCAACTTCCCGCCCTTGTGGCGTTGCATAGAAAGGATCGTTCACGTGTTCAAGACCAACGAACCGATTGCGTCAAGAAGGATCGGAAGATTCCTTCTTGTTTTGCCGCTCGCTTTAGGCATATTTCTGGGTGCACTTGCTTCCGCATCCGAAGTCGCTCAATTGGTGAGCGACCTGAAAGGCCCCGACATGAAGGCGCGGGTGCGCGCCAGACAATTGCTTCCCCGCCACGGGGCTGCCGCCGTGGAAGGTCTGCTTCCTATCCTCGCTTCCGAAGACGTTGCCGTCAAGCGCACGGCGTTCAACGTACTTGCAGATATCGCAAATGGCGTTGCCGCCAAAGACCAGGAGTCTATTTCTACAACCGAGAGCGACCGAGCCAAAGTTGTCGCGCAACTCTCGTCCCTCTTGACGCCCCAACAGTCCGTTGACGTGAAGCAACAGGCCTTGCGACTGATCCCCATCATGATTCTCGATACCGATGATCTCGGACCTGTCGCCGCACTGCTGGCCGACCCGGCGATGAAGGAAAAGGCGCGCGCCGCATTGCAGCAAATCGGCACCCCGGGCGCCTGCAAGCAGTTGCTGAAGGCGGCAGTCAGCTCGCAGTCCGATCCCGTATTCACCGTCGCGCTTATTCGCGCAGCCGGATTTCTCCGGCAAGGCGAATCGGCGCTTCCGCTTATTGCGTTGACAACCGATGCCGATCCCGGCGTGCGCGCCGCGGCCGCGCAGGCCCTCGCGTGGATGGGCCATCCCGACCTCTATCCTTTCCTTCGTACCGTGGCCCAGACGGCAGACCCCCAGACCCAGGCCGAAGCATTCGACGCCCTGTATCGGCTTGCGGAGGCGATGGTGCGCAATGGCGGCAACTGGGACTTCGCCATGCGTATCTACACCGATCAGCTTCAAGTCGCCCCCACGTCGCCCCTCAAGTCCGCCGCACTGATGGGACTTGGCGCCAACGGGGACGCCTCTGTCGTGCCAACGATCGTCGCGGCCACGAATGGCGCAGACGCCACTCTGCTCGAGGCCGCGGTCATGGCCCTGGGGAGTGTCCAAGGACGCGAAGCTGTCCGCGCCGTGAAGGCCGCCTTCCCGTCCCTGCCGCCCATGGCTCAAACGGGCCTTGTTGCCATCTGGGGTCAGCGGAAGGAAAAGGAAGCCGTTGACCTCGTGAAGGAAGCAATGAAGAGCAGCGACCCGCACATGCGGTCGACCGCGTTGTACGCGCTCGCGAACATGGGCTCGCTGGATGCCTTCCCCGCGCTCATGGAAGCTGCGCAATCGGGTCCCGAAGAAGAGAAGGCGTTCGCGCTCAAAACCGCCATTTCCATCGCCAACTCGCTGGACAAGCTAAGCAATCCCGCCGAAGCCGGTAGGGCCTACCTCTCGCTGTTCGCCATGGCGCCCAACGACGACGTGCGTAACACCGCCCTGAAGGGTATCTCCGAAGCGCCCCTTCCCGAGGCGTTCGATGTCGTGAAGGCTGCCTTGCAGCAACCGGCCCTGAAAGACATGGGTGCGCTGGCGCTGGCCGGTGTGGCAGGGGCCTTGTCCGCCTCCGGCGACGCCGCCAGAACCAAGGAAGCCATGGACCTGGTCCGCACCGTGCAAGTCGCCCCCGAGCTGCTTGCGGAACTTGCCAAAAAACTCCAGTCCGCGGGCGTTTCCGCCGATCTCTCCAATCTACTCGGGGTCGTCAAGTCATGGCATCTCGTGGGTCCATTCGATTGGAAAGGCGACCAAGATTGGGGTGCGGCTTTTGTGGGTGAACCCAAGATCGACCTCGCCGCTTCCTATGAAGTAAACGGCAAGCCGCTCCAATGGAAGAAGGTCGCGACAGCCGATCCTATCGGTATCGTCGATCTCACCAGCAATGTTGCCGCCCGCGACCGCTGCTTCGCCTATGCCTACGCAGTCGTCGATGTCCCCGAAGCGAGTGACGCGGAAGTCCGCACCGGCTCCGACGACGGCAACAAGATCTGGGTGAACGGAACCGTCGTTGGGGAGAATCGCGTTGACCGCGGCACGGCCCTCGACCAAGACAAAGCCGACGTTCATCTCAACCAAGGTCGCAACGAGATTCTTGTAAAGATCAGCCAAGGCGCGGGAGGCTGGAACTTCTGCTTAAGACTCTGCTCTCCCAACGGGTCTGGAATCGTATTCACGCAACCCGAGTGATGCCGAAGTACCGGCAGTAGCTATCCGTCAGCGCCCAAGCCAATTGGGCGCTGATGCTTTTTGCCTCCCAACGGAAGAGCACGTGCCCTGGGGCCAGGTCCCTTTTATCAGAGTGATGCTTCTTCGTCTTCTCGGGGAACGCATAAGGCCACCATTCTTCACAAGGGCGCGCCTGCTTCCCTGAGTGCGATGAATTATTGCAAAAAGGGTAACTGTTTAGCCGTTTGGCGTAAGTCTAAATGCACCTTGATCGTCATTCCCGCGAAGGCGGGAATCCAGAAACAGGACAGACAGACTGCGGTATATACTGGATTCCCGCCTTCGCGGGAATGACGGATTCGGCACAAGACCACTTTGCACCAAACGGCTAAACAGTTACCAAAAAAGAAGAGCCGCCGGATTGCCCGGCGGCTCTCGATTCGACACGCAAATGCTTCTGCGAATGCCCGTCTCTGCCTAGAACAGTTCAATAACCACGAGCCAGCCCGGTGCAATCGGGAACTCGCCCGGATACTTAATGAACTCCACGTGCCCGTCCATATAGAGGACATTTGACCCGCCGGGGATGTGATTCGACCACGTGATCGTATCCGCACCGCCGCGGAAATCGTCGGCCATGACGTAAACTTCGCTTTGAGCCTTGTTCGATGCAGCAGGATTATTGATGTCACTTATGAAGAAACGCTCGATGCCTTCACGTATCCGGCGCACAGTAACGCTGCCGGAACTGTAGTCCTGAAAGTAGATACCCTTGTTCAAGTCGTCCGTTTCACCATCCCAGAGAGTCGCGATATTGGTAATCAACCCTGTCATGGCTGCAATAAAGTCGCCGTTTACGTCACCCAGGTCCGCATTGATGTCATTCGCGGATGCCGGATCGGTGAAAACGGTATCGGCTGAAAATATCCAGCCATAATACTGGTACGACTGGTCTCGAATACGGCAAGGCTGGATCGGCGCGCTTTCATCATTGCCCAAATGAGCATCGGCATAATCCGCATCCGAGTCGGAAGGGCAAACGATCACATTCACGTCGGTCAGGTACTCGGGATAAACCTCCGTGCCATCGAAAAACGCATCGAGTCCATCCGAGTGCGTGCACGTATCCCCGTGATACTTCTTCATCGACGGGTACACTTCTCCCTTGGACTCATTGGCATACATCTTGAAAACGAGTCCCATCTGCTTGAGGTTGTTTTGGCATGATGCTCGGCGGGCTGCCTCGCGGGCACGAGCCAATGCGGGCAAGAGAATTGCTGCAAGTATTCCGATGATTGCGATAACGACCAATAGCTCGATCAAGGTAAAGCCTTTTCTACTCATTGTTTCCATCCTTCTTGTTTCACCATGGATCCTCCTCTTACGACATTCCAACAACCCCCATGCATGCGCGCAAATACGCGAAACATGAGAGCAGAAGCACGCTTACTCTTTCGCTGGAACTTTCAGAACAACATTGCTGCCTTATCTTAACTTCCAATATCGAAATCTTGCAATATGCATAGCTCTCGCTTATATTTGTAAAACTCTCATCGCTTCAAAGTCTTGGTATCCTCCTTGCCCGACTGTTCGTGGGCAGGCAGGTGCTTCGCGACGCGAGTGTGTCGGCAGGAATCGCCGGTTGTGAGATACCGTAGAGTGTCACGAAATGCGAAAAGGGCCTGACACTCGTAGTATTGGCGACGTGATGAAATGGTCGTCCCGGTGCCGGGGGCATTTCTTTCCGTGGCTCATCAAGGCGGGTGGCGCTATGCCTGCACACGCAATCGCGGAGGCCGGTATAACGGAGTGCCATTCAGGCTATCACCTTGAACGAAGCGCACCGCGTTTTCACTTGCTCGTCTATGCAACTGAAGGCGGATGGGACGTATTCGGCTCTTCGCGTTCGTGGCTGCGTTCTTCTGTCGGTCGCCTTGAACATGCTCCAGTTTGAGTGCGACTAAGTAGACTCTGCTGGACAGTTCGAGAATACGATGGGGCGCGAGGATCTCCCGTGTCCATCATAGCACCCATGCCTTAGTTTTTCTGCAGACGCTCTTCTCAACGCAACAAGTCCGGACCTCCACCCGTAATACACCAGACGCCCCCGCGTTTCCTTCCCGCAGGGGCGTCTGAACCTCAAGTGGTCTTGCCTATTATGCCTAGGGATTCTGCAGCGAGAATCCGCCATTGGCTACAAACGTGCTTGTCAGCATCCAGAACTTGCTGCCGTCGGGCTGCGGGTACTTGGAAAATTCCGCGTGCCCATCAAGGAATAGCACGTTGGATCCCCCCGGAATGTGGTTGAAACTGGCCGCGCCATGGACAGCCCCACTCGCCTTGGCGGCAGCGTGATCCCAGATAAGAGCGATTTCGCTTTGCGCCTGCGAAGAAGCCGCGGGATTGTTGATGTCCGAAATCATGAAGCGCTCGATGCCTTCGCGCATCTGATACGCCGTCTGAGTTCCAGCTACCGGGAACTGCAGCCTTATGTCGTTTCCATACCAGTTGGCCATGTTTACCAAACTATTCGCTGCACTCGTGGCGTTGGGGTCGTCGTCATCCCATACGTCGCTGATGTATTTGACATCCGCCAGATTCAGCACCCAAGCGCTCTTGATCAGTTTCGACTGATAATGATAACCGATCGCGTACGTAAGCAGGACTTTGCCACTGGCACAGTCGATACCGTCCGTTGGCCAAAATACCGAGTTAATCACACCCTCGTCTGTCGTGCACATTTCCGCTTCCGGACTCTCGGGCACCGGGATGGTCCAGTCTTCCCACCCTGTCCGGTTTGGCGCTGACGGACAAAAGCAGATCTGCCAGTCCGTCAAGTACTCTGGGTAGACTGCTGCTCCGCGAGGTCCCACGCCGACAGGCCATAGCGTTTCATCCGGCAGTGCAGTCGCCCCCCAGAAATCAACATCTGGAAATTTCTCCCCCTTCGCCTCATTCGCATACATCTTGAATACCAGACCCCACTGCTTTAGGTTGTTTTGGCAAGAGGCACGACGGGCCGCCTCGCGCGCACGCGCCAAGGCAGGCAAGAGAATAGCTGCCAATATTCCAATGATAGCGATAACGACCAGCAATTCGATAAGGGTAAATCCTTTTGTTCTCATTGCTTCTCTCCTTTTCGTTGCAATGTGCGCACTCCCCGTTCCTTCGGATGGCTTCTCCCGCGAATTGAAGGAATGACACAACGCGTGGGTTCGGAAGCCCATTTCATCGCGAATCTAAGTGATTTCCTGCAGCAAGCACTTATCCTCATCGTACGTCCAATGCCGAATTCTTGCAATGGGCATAGCTATCGTTTATATTTGCAAAACTATCATTCTGTAGATTCCAAAGGCGTTCGACACGTGGCGCGCCTTGCTTGTGCGACCTGCGCAGTGTCGTCCTCGAGTGTTGACAGAAACGTCCACCTTGTGTTCCTTAAGGGCGCCAAGAAATGCGAAAAGAACGTGTTGCGCGAAAAATCGGCGACGTGATGAAATGGTCGTCCCGGTGCCGGGAACATTTCTTCCCTTGGCTCACCAAGGCGGCGGATGTGTTGCAGGCGCACGCGATTGCCGAGGCCGGCATAACGGAATGTCATCCTGGCTATCATCTCGAGCGGAGCGCGCCACGCTTTCACCTGCTGGTTTATCCTACGCAAGGTGCCGGTGAGGTCTTCGACGCCGCGCGTTCCAGGCGCATCGAACCCGGACAACTGTTGATAGCGCCCGCACGTAAGCCGTTTGGATACCGCCCCACGACCCAAACATGGCGCTTCATGTGGTTTCACTTGCCCGACGATGAGGCGTGGGCGTTTCTGCGAAAGGAGTCGCCGACGGTCAAGAAGACCTTGCTTACCGACACACTGTGCATGGTTATGGAGGCATTCCTTCTGGAATCGCGAGGACGATCCGCCAGTCATGGCGTAGCGAGCGGCCTGTACATCAGCCTCATTGAAGTCTATGTCAGACGGGAATTGGGTTCGGGAAATCACGACTCCCAACTTGAGGTCGGGAATCGCCTGGACCACCTCTGCGCGTTGGTTAACGGGGATTTAGCTTACCACTGGAGCGTGGAGGCGCTGGCGAACGCGCTTGGGGTATCGTGTTCGCACCTCCATCGCATGGTCATGGAACGGTTTGGCACTTCTCCTATGAAACTGGTGACTCGACTTCGCATGGAACGCGCCCAGGAATGGCTGATACTGCACGACGCAGCGCAAGGTGTAATCGGCGAGAAAGTAGGATACAAGAATGAATTTGCATTCTTGGTGGCCTTCAAGCGGTTTGCCGGCGTGACGCCGAAGGAGTTCCGCAAAAGGCGCTGACGAGCAGCCTGAAGACCGCAAGCAAGGAGACAGGAAGCGCACTTCGTGACAGCCAATATGAATCAAGACAGCAAGCGCCCTACGCGACTGCCTGCCGGGTAGGGGCGCGTAGGAGACGCCGGCATGTGTTTTGGGTTGCGCATTCTGTAGAGTGAATCCGCCATTGGCGGCAGACGGCCTTGCCGACATGCAAGACATGATGACGTCGGGCTGCGGGAATCGGTAGAATTCAGTAAGTTCGTCAAGGAACAGGACGTTGGAGTCGCCTGGATTGCGGTAACTCCAGATTGTTCGCAAACACCCTTCACGGGTCGAGTTATCACGTGGAGGGCAACGGGCATTATTTGGCACTGAAGGGCGAAGCAACGCGTGACTTTATTGTGTTCCTCTCGTGACGAGAATGCGGATATCCCAAATGAGAGAGGTCGAAGAAATGAAGAACATAGCCCTTGCCGCGTGCATGGTCGCATGGACACTGCTCGTGCCCGATACGCGGGCCTTCGGCCAGACGGCGCAGGTCGGAGCCGATGCGAATGCGTCTGTCTCTCAGAAGCTGCGCGTGGACTATCTCCACTATCGACCGGCGCGCTGGGACACCGAACATATCTCCGAGTATGAGAGCGAGCACCCAAACCAAGGAGGCCTCCTCTATTTCTACGTGACCAACACCTCCGACAAACCCTTGGACTTGCGGTTTTGGCGATATAACAAACGGGATGAGTCGTACTGGACCCTGAATCACTTCGTCGCGTGGCATCGTGTTCTGGACCGTCATCTTGAGCCCGGGAAAATGACAATCCTTGAGATTGACGCGACTTCGCGCGATTTTGGGCCCGAACTGCCGTTCGTGTTCGAACTCGTCGATGACTCTTGGACGCCTCGCCTCGAATACACGGGCCGCTTGAGAGAAGACCTGGTTAATGTGTCCTATATCCATGTGCACGCCGATATGAAGGAGATTGAGGTCTTCATTCGCTATACCGGCGCAGCTCCCATCGAACTGACAAACATCGAACTGGTAGGCCATAAGTCCTCCGGCGTGAAATGGCGCGGCCAGCAACTCAATGAAGCCGGCTATGCCATCGCCCGGCTGACGCTGTCGGAGCCCCTGAAACCCAGCACCTTGCTTATCGCCAAGGTCGGGTTGAAAACAGCGGAAGGTGAACGTAGCATTTATGCTCACCGCCGCGCCTTCGCCGATTTCTTCCCTATAGGCACTTGGGGCATAGACGAGCATGAGCAGGCGTTCGTCAGCGGCGATCATGTGGACACGGGTGTCAAAGGCGGTAAGAAGGACGATGCGTTCTTCGGGGAAGCCGCAGCGCGATTCGGTTTGAATGCCATGGTCCACACGGGCGAACCCGTCAACGTAGACATGGTCCGTGACCTGTCAGGCCACCCTTCGGTGCTCTGCTGGATGCTGCGCGATGAACCCGACTGGTCCATGGACCCGCAGGTGGTTCTATTCTGTGACCAGACGGTCAAGGCATACGACACCACGAAGCCCACGTTCCTGAATCTTTGCCGTAACACCAAGTTCTTCGAATACGCGCCCATCGCGGACATCCCCGGGCACGACCACTACTGCGTGACCGCCCCCTCAAGCAGCAAGTGGCCGCAATCCTACGGCACCTACTTGGAAGAAACCGCCTACTATACGAAAGACCTGAAATATGCGTCCGAGCCCAAGCCAATCTGGGTCTGGTCGCAAGGAAATCATGACGGCTGGTCCGAACGGCCCAAGCGCCCTGTGCCTACCGTCGAGGAATTATCTGCCCAACTTGTGCTGAATTTGGGGCAGGGCGCCAAAGGCATTCTCTGGTTCACGTACAACATGAAGGGAAGCGAACGGTTTCCGGAAACCCGCGATTCCATGCGGGGATGGAACCGGGTCATGAATATCTTGCGAGATGACTTTCTCGCAAGCGACCCGCTGATCTGTTCGGTCCAGGCGCCATCAAGAGTGAATGTTGCTCCCTTGCTAGGCTGGGACAAGGTGATTCTCTGTGTCACAAACACAGACTACGAAATTCATCGAGAGGCCTACCCATTCGAGGCGAAGAGAAACGTGGACATTTCCATCGACCTTCCCTCCTGGGTGACGCCCAAGACGGCCATTCGAGTGGACGGCAGTGGCGTCGCCAAGACAAAGCTCACGCTAAAGGACAACAAGGCCACCGTGCGCTTGGGCACGCTCACCGACGCGGCTATAGTCGTGCTGTCCAATATGCAGGAAACCGAGGGACGGTATCGAAGTGCGTTTGCCGCTCTCGTTGCCCAAGAGCGAAATGCGTCATCGGGCAAATGAATCGCTTCACGAGGAGTCTTGAGGCTGCGGTGGGGCGTGATTCGTCTTGTGTGCTCAAATCGAACGCATGAACAGATCGCCCGGCGCTTCCTTTGGGGTCTTACTCCTGCCAGCGATACGTTCCAATTGACTTGGCAGGCAACTCGCACCGCACGCTCAGGCTGTTCCAGGACAAGGCAAATCGACGACGTTCAGATTGCCGATTGACGGCGACAAGCACAAGAGTGCCATCCGGATTCTTGAAAGCGACATGGGCGAATTCTTTGTCGAAAGCGCCTGAATCGATGCGCACAGCGCCCCTTTGAATGAACTTCATGAACTGCCCGTACATGTAGTAGTCGAAGTTGTACGTGACGGCAAGTGTGCTCGCGTCAAGCGTGACGCACGTTCGAGACGCCTCGAAGGGACCCTTGTTGGGTTTGCCTTCGGAGTCGATCATGGTGACCCACGCGTTGTAGGTACTCGCCCAGTTTCTAAGGAATTCGATTATCTCAATGGCGCCCTCGATGCCGTACATGGACCCCTCGGACAGCATGACTTGCTTATCCGGGAACTCTTCATGGAAAGCCCCCATGTCGCTTGGCTTGCCCGAGTAAGGATGGAACGCGGTTCCTTCAACGAATTGGGCAGCGCCCGCATCGCTGAGTATCGCCCTTGGATACCAGAGATTGTTGAGATTGTGATCGTAGCACCAGATCCGCGTCGAAATTCCCTGCTCTTTAAGGGTCGGGCCAAGATGATCGCGAATGAAATCGCGCTCGGCGTGTCCCATGACGTCAAGCTGCACTGGCCACCACGTATCCTCATCGACTATCAGCGACCACTGGCAAGACGGATACCACCAACTGATCACGTCGTCTCGCTTATTAACACCCGGCTCATTCTGGACGGTTACCGCATGGATGGGAATGCCTTCCGATGCGTACGCCTTGATGAACTTGGCAAAGTACTGCGCGTAGGCGCCATAGTGCTTGGGATAGAGATGCCCTCCAATCATGTCGTCACAGGTCTTCATCCATCCCGGGGGACTCCATGGTGAGGCGTACAGGAGCAGGTTCGGATTCTTCTCAAGTGCAGTTTTCAACACGGGGATAATGTAGGCACGATCCTTTTCTATGGAAAAGTGCTCGAGTTTCTCGTCCTTCTGACCCGGGGGCATGTCGTCGTAGGTATACCACGGCTCACCTGTGAAGTCCGGAGTCCCGATGCATATGCGCATGATGTTCATGCCGATGCCGTGCTCCGGAGAAACCAGACGTTCGATCAATTCGGCGCGATTCTCCGGCGTGAGACGCCACAGATTCGCACAGGTTGTATGTTCGAGAGATGAGCCCAACCCGACTATTGTCTGGTAGGTCTTTGTCGGATCGACCGCTATATCGAAGTCCTTGGTCCCCTTCGACGGCCCAAATCTCAGGGGCTTCTGCGGAGTAACGGTGAGCTTCATATCCAGCGAAGACACCCATCCTTCTGCTTTGACCGTGTCCGCAAGAGCCATTCCCGGCACGACAATCGCCGACCCGAGAATGACGAACAAGTGCACGTAAAGAAAGCGACGCGCTTGCAGGAATGAATATGCCATCACCGATTTCTCCCAAGGTCCAGGTCAAACCTACCTTCACGTTTCTGATTTGGAGATGATGTACCAGCATATACTATTGAAAAGGCCCCAAAAAACACGCAAGAAAAACGCGACCGGGATTCAACGACCATAAGGTCGCCGAACCCCGGCCTTGCACGGTACACCCTGAGAAACATTTCCCAAGGTGTTTGGGGGGCGCTTTCAACTGGTCCATGCTCCCAATCTGTGGGATGCTTTGGACCTTTCTTCGCATGGGCCTGACTCCTTTTGGGTCAAGCCCCGCGCACGTCGGATAATCTGCAAACCTCGACTAGGCCAGGATCACAGATCGGCTTGCTGGGCGGTCGCGGAGAGCCATCCGCCAAGGTTCACGCCATAGGACCCGACCGGGCCATTGGCCAGCGGAAATTCGGAACCGTAGCGGAGGAATGCGACGTGACCGTCCATAAAGAGGGCATTGCCGCCACCCGGTACGTGGTTGAAGGAACCCACGCTGCCGAATGTCTGCGAGGCCAATACCACCGAGTCGCCCCAAGCGTCCCACATCACGGGAATCGTGCTCTGGGCCTGTGCGGACGCTGCGGGGTTGTTGATGTCGGTGATGAAGAAGCGCTCGATGCCTTCACGCAAACGGTTGTAGCTAGTGGGCAGGGCTACGCCATTGTCATCCGTAATTCCGGTTGTACCATCGCCGAATGGCGTTCCGGGCGTCGCTGTAGAATTCAATGATCCCGGTGCATTTTCGCCCGCATAGGTGTAGATGCCATACGTGCAGCCAAAGGGACTCACTTGGCTTTCCGCTGTAATGCTCGGGCTCGCCGCCACATCCTGACCTACCAGTGATGCCAGAACATCCTTGGCCTGACTCGCGGTCATCGTGGCATAGGGCATATACGAGTACGACGGCATAATCGACGTCAACGATGCCAAGCAGATCCGTGCTTGAACCGTCGTGCCGGCTTGCGCAAGTTGAACACGCTCCGAGAAATCGTAAGTCTGGGCATCCGACGGGCATTCTTTGACGCTCAGGTCGGTCAGGTACTCCGGATAGATGGCCGGACCGTCGATTCCAATCGCAAATGGTGAAACAGGGTCATTCTTGGACGGGCCAGGGAACAGTTCGCCCTTGGATTCGCCCGAGTACATCTTCATGATCAAACCCATTTGCTTCAGGTTGTTCTGGCACGATGCCCTGCGCGCCGCTTCGCGCGCCCGAGCCAATGCCGGCAATAGAATGGCTGCCAAGATTCCAATAATGGCAATGACTACCAACAATTCAATGAGGGTAAACCCCTTTTTCTTCTCCATGATACGTCTCCCATAAGTCTGGACGAGTTATCGCTCTCTTATTCTCGTCTGCTTGGCCACATATCCCGTGTCGTGTCTACTGGACTCCAATCTCAATTTGGACCGCGGTTGCTCGAGACGCCCCGATTCCCTCCGCAGCCCGCACGGACGAATTCGTTTCTCAATCGTCGTTTAGCCCTCCTCCTTTTACTGCAAGCCGCTCCATGCCCGGTTCCTCGTGGCCGTCCTGCAGGACCGCCTTGAGAAACCGCTTCTGGATGGGACGATCTGGCTCCGCAATGCGACGAAGCAGCAGTTGCGCACTCTCTCTCCCCATTTCCGCACCGGCTTGTACGGCCGCTATCATGGGTATCCCCAGCGCGTCCGCCATTCGGCTATCGTCCACCAACGCCAACTCCACGTCTTCCGGAACGCTGTATCCCAGGTTCGTCAACTCGTCCAGAAGCGTCGAAGCGACAAAATCATTCAAGCAGCAAAACGCCGTCGGGCGATGGCGGTACGCCATGATCCGGCTCGTTACCGCCGTCACGGGTTCCGTCTTCGGGTCCACAAGACCAACCAAGTCTCGTGTAAACGTCAATCCCGCCTCTTCAAGCGCCCTTCGGTGCCCCGCCAGCCGGTCTTCCGACGAAGTGCTCATCAACTCGTTCGCCACGAACGCAATCTCCGTGTGGCCCCGCCGTATCAACGCATCCGTAAGCTGAAAACCGACGTCCTCGTTGTCCGTAACGACATAGTCGGCATCCACGCCGTGCACGTACCGGTCGATCAGCACAAACGGAAAGCCCGAACGCCGGAACTTGCGAAGCAAATCGAGCGTCCGATCCGTCGCGTGTTGCAACCAGAA
Organism: Candidatus Hydrogenedentales bacterium; assembly: GCA_041859475.1. Taxonomy (GTDB): domain Bacteria; phylum Hydrogenedentota; class Hydrogenedentia; order Hydrogenedentales; family SLHB01; genus JAIBAQ01. The sequence continues at coordinate 2,386 of JBHEKO010000503.1, read as the reverse complement.
GGCAATCCCTTCAATTCCGCTGTTGCGCATATCCGTCAGGAAGTCGAACTCGCTCTCGTTGCTGAACCGCACGAAGTACACCATCGTCTGTACCCCGTCCTCCGCGGCCGACTGAATAAACCCCTGCACCACGGACCGCGTATATCTACATTCCAATTCGGGGCACGCCAGCGCCACCGTGCGCCATCCACTTATCGGGAGCAGGCGCTGCCTGCTCTGGACCGGCGCAACGAACGAGCCGCGGCCCGGTGTGCGTATGATGTATCCCTCCCGCTCCAGGTCGCGAAGTGCTTGGCGGGTGGGGTTTCTGCTGACGCTGTAGCTGCGCGCCAACTCAAACTCGGACGGCACCCTCGCCCCTTCGGGCAACTCGCCGCTCTCGATTTGGCTCTTCAACTCGCGCTTGATGAAGGCGTAAAGTGGTATGTCCGGAGGTATCTCAGGCATCACCCCTGGCTCCCCTCTGAGATCTCGCCATGCTGGCCCTAATGCCATGCCAACCAATGGGTTTCATCTCTTCTAGTATTTCATGTAATAACATTTGAATTTTACACAGGAAGGGTCGGTGCTTGCTTCTCCACATCCTTGATTGGACGGTCACTCGTTGCCCGCTTACATCGAAATCGACACCATTTCGCGATGATAAGCTTCTTTACTAGAACGAGTTGCGTGGAAGTCCAGTGCTCCCGCCCCCAAAGGCCCTCCGAGTGCTTCCCGGTTGACCCCTTGCCCGTGCTCCCTCATTTCAATTGTGATCACATGATATCGTATGGGATCGTATTTGTCAAGGGGATTGGTATGGGTGTCATTACAAGTAGCCGCGACGGCACTACGGCTTCGTCGGAGTTGGCATCACCAAGGCGCTGGGGTGTTCCTTATCCATGTATACCACATTCACCGCTGTGCGCAGCTCCCCGCCTTCCACAGGGAAATCCGCTCCCGTGTTGGGATTCACCTCGTAGCGCGGGTAGTTGCTGCTGGAAATTTGGACTCCGATCCGGTGTCCTTTGTTCACAATGAGGCTGATGGGTCCCAACGCGATCTCCAATTCACCCACATCGCCCGCGGTCAGCAGTTCCGGCTTCTCATACCCCATGCGGAATTTTACGCGGCGGATTCCGTCGAGCATGTTGAAGGCGCGGCCATCCGGATAGATGTCCAGCAGTTTCGCGGTGAAATCCGTGTCCGCGGCGTCCGTCGAAACGTACAGGCGCACGCATACTTGTCCCGTCATCTCGATCGGCGCTTCCAGCGGCGCGGATGCAAAGGCAAGTACATCCGGTCGCGCCTCCAGTTCGCGTTGATCGAAAGAACCCGGGTTGATCGTGAGGTTGGCGCCGCCCTTGGTCGGACACGGGTCGCCCGGATTAAAGACGAATGACAGCTTGCCATCGGCGTTGTCGGGGGCAGCCGGACTCAGCGACTTGTCCGCGGAGAGATATAAGAGAGTTTCCGTCGTGGGAAACGGCGGCCAATCGTCCGCTGTTCGCCATTCGTTGCCCGGGGCGTCAGGGGCCTCAGCGTCGCCAACCGTATAGTACCGGACCGCAGGGGCATCGAAAGGTTTACCGGCATCTTCGGTGAGGTAGTAGGCGAGGAACTTCAGCGTTTCGCTGTTGATGTCGAACTTATTGTTGTCTTTCAAGGGCAGGTCGCCGTATTTCACTCCCATCGGGCCGCCGTGTCCCCACGGGCCAATGATCAGATACTGCTGTCCCTTCGAGTTCTTCGCGCCGTTGTGCTGCCGGCTCGCGAACGCGTTTACCGTCCCTTGCCCGAAGATGTCCCACCAGCCGCCCACATGAAGCCCGGGGGCATCCACCTTCGGCGCACGCGCGTCCATGTTGTAGCCTTGCCAATACGCGTCGTACGCAGAATGGCTCTTCCACGTATCGCAGATATACTTCGAGCCTTGGCTCTCCGTCCATTTCTCGGCCAAGGACTTCAAGAAGACGCCCCCGTTGTAGGCAATCTCTCCGTAGAACTGCGATGCCCCGACCCATGAAACCTGGCACGTCAACGGTTCGCCTGCCGATGCGCACAGGAGCGACGTAATCGCGAGCGCCGACATCCCGAACGTCCCGACTTTCCCGTTGCACCACGGTTGTGCCTTCACCCATTGAATGGTATCGACTCCATCCTGATGCTCGCCCCAGCCATCATCGCCAAAGACCGCGTCTTTTCCCTCGCTGTCCCCGCGCCCCCGCGTATCTTGAATCACAAACGCCATTCCCTTCGCCCCAAACAACAGGGCGAACGCATGGCCCGCTTTCTTCGCATACGGACTGCGCGCAACAATCACCGGAAAGGGCCCATCGCCCGACGGAAGGAAGTAATCCGTGGCAAGCTTGGTCCCATCGCGCATGGGCACCATGACCGTTTCGAC
>JBHEKO010000491.1:0-4206 GCA_041859475.1 Candidatus Hydrogenedentales bacterium | reverse complement strand
TGACCTGCGGCGATACGAATCGCTTGTTCATATTCGCCGTAGGTCTCCCTTTGAAGGACATGGGCGCTCAATGCCTGCCGCCGCGCCGCGAAGTCCGCGGAGGGGTCGGCCAATGCGGCCATACTCGTCATGAGAATGCTTAGCGCGCCGCACACGAGGAGCCTTTTAGTGGACGTCGTTAGTGCCGCGCGCATGCTAGAGAGGCCGCCAAGGCAGTTCTTTTCCGCCGGTTACTGGAATTGCGAGGCCGGTCAAGAACGAGGCGCGGTCCGTACAGAGGAAGGCGACGAGTTCGGCAACGTCGGCGGGAATCCCAAGACGCCTGAGCGGGCTTGCATCGATAGCTTGTTCGACTACGTTGCCTTCCGCTACGCCCATCATCGTGGCCATGCCTTTGAATTCCATGGCGAGCAAATCCGTTTGGATGTCGCCGGGCAACACCGCGTTTGCGCGAATACCCTGGGGGCCGTATTCGACCGCGATGTCGCGCGTCAGCGCTACGAGCCCGGCTTTGGCCGCGCTGTAGGCGGAGACCATTTCGCGCGCGCGCTCGGCGGCAATGGAGGCGACATTGACGATGACGCCGCCGCGCTGCTTCTCGAAGACGGGCAGCACAAACCGCGTGGTCAGAAACGCGCCGTAGAGATTGACCTTAATCGTGTCGAGCCATTGTTCGGGCTCGTACTCGCCCACGCGATTCGATCCCCACGAGCCTCCTGCGACGTTGACGAGAATATCGATGCGGCCAAAAGCCTTCTCCGCTTGGGTCACCAGTTCCTCGACTTCCTCCGGCACGGAGATGTCGGCGCGAATCGCAATGGCATCGACACCAAGCGCCTTCGCCGCCGCGACGGTATCGTCGAGGCCTTGCTTCGCGCCGTGCTTGTAGCCGAGAACCTCGTGAATGACATCCGGTTCCGTATCTTCCACATCGGAGGCTACTATCCGCGCGCCCATACGCGCCAACGCTTCGACGACGGCGCGCCCGATCCCTCGGGGACTTCCGGCGCCTGTAACCAAGGCCACTTTGTTGTCTAGATCGTTCACGGACCCCGTCCTTCTGGCACGAACGCGCCGCAGAGTCACGTCTATTTCATCGGGTCAACGTTGGCGATCAGATCTTCCCGATGGCCCTCAACCATTTCAGGCACAAGTCCGGCCACTCGCTGAAGGCATGTCCAGCGCGTTCGCCGGTGCCAAGGCCGAGCCCATGCCTGCCTTCGAGAAAGACATGCAATTCAGCGGAGACGCCGTTATCCAAGAGCTTCTGGTAGAACGTAACGCTGTTCGTCGCGGGTACGCCCGTATCCTGCGTCGTGCTTACCAGAAAAGCCGGTGGCGTATCTTTCGTTACGTGCAGTTCGGGCGACACCTCTTCCACGAGTTTCGGATCGGGGTTCTCGCCCAACAGATTGGCACGACTGCCTGCATGTCCGTAGTCGCCAACCATGGTGATAACGGGATAGCCGAGGATCATAAAATCGGGTCGCGCCGAGACGCGTTCGATCGGATCGGAGGAAGCGGCATCGCCGTCGGCCTTGGCGACACCGGTGGTAGCCGTCAGGTGCCCGCCCGCCGAGAAGCCGAGAATGCCGATTTTGGTTGGGTCGATGCCCCACTCGGCGGCGCGTGCGCGCGCGGTGCGGATGGCGCGCTGCGCATCCTGCAACGGAGCGGGATGACGGTAGGCTGGCGCGTGGCGGTACTTCAGCACGAAGGCGGAGACGCCCGCCGTGTTCAGCCACTGCGCGACTTCATACCCTTCGTATGTGATGGCCAAGCCCCCATAGCCGCCCCCGGGGCAAATCACCACGGCAGCGCCGGTAGCCTTTTCCTTCGGAGCGGGGAAATAGGCCAGCGTTGGTTTGTCGGCTGGTGTGTCGCCCACCGCGCCAGGCGCGCCGCCGGGCCACAGCGTGAGCACTTCGATCCCCGCGGACGGGGAAGTATTCTCGTCAATAGCCATGGCGACTTGTGGCCGTGCGGCAAAGAGCAACCCAAGTACACTCCAGAATACTCGCTGTTTCATAGACACACGAAACCTCCATTCTCTCGGCTACGGTCTCATTACTTTTTGTTGCAGTCATACTCGTTTCTACCCGAGGCAATGCCATGCATCATAGGTATTCGCGCGCGACTCTGCAATGGTCACGCCATGTTTCGGCCATTGGGCGATATCCACCCGCTTTATGCGCCGTGCTCGCGAGCACGGCATAAGATCATCGGCGCAAAGATTGTGGGATATCCGAAACCGATAGCCCAAAGCTTGAGCGTGCCGCTACCGCATCCGGAAAGGGCGACGCCCTCGTCGCCGCCGATGCTTAGGGGGGCGGCGCCCGCGAACGTGTGCAGGCAACGGCCAGTAGGCGTTTCCCAGAGCCGGAGCTTACCCCCGCGTACGCCGGTGAGCGCGAAGTGGCCCCGTTTGCTGAGGCACGCGGAGATCACGGGTTCGCTGTGCGCCTTTCGATGAGAGACTCGCTGGTTGCCCTCGAGATTGATGAGGTCAACGCAGCCGTCTTCGAGGCCCACCATTGCCGCTCGGCGGTCGTTGCTGACGGCCAGCGACCGCAAGCGGCTGGAGAAGCCGTCTATGGCAGCAAGGCGGCGTCCCGATTTGATTTCCCAGTGCGCCAGCACGCCATCGGAACCGATGGTGAGAAATGAAAGTCCGGAGCGGCCGGGGGCCAGCATGGTCACCTCGCCCCGGTGGGCGGTGAATACGCGCTCGCATTCTCCCGACATGCGATTCCAGAGGCGGACCGTACCGTCGGCGCCTGCCGTGAGTATGCCTTGACCGTCATCGGTAATGATCACGCTATTGACGGAACCGGTGTGCCCTTGAAGGACTTGGACGCAGTCGGCGGAGACCACTTCCCACACGCGTGCGGTCTGGTCCATGGAGCCGGAGACCGCGTGAAGCCCGTCGGCGCTGAGGGCCAACGAAAGGATGGGGGCGGTGTGCCCCAAGAAGTCGAACTGGCGCTCGCCCGTCGTCACATTCCACGCGGTCAGCTTTCCGGGCCACCGCTTTGAGGTGGTCGCCGACAACGCCAAGTGGCCGTCCCAACTCATGCAAACCGCAGTGACTTCGCCGGTGCGATGGGCGAAGGTGCTGATGAGGCGCCGGGTCGCCGGTTTGCGCTCCGTTGCGGTCTCGATCGCGGCAACCACTTCGTGTCCGCCGAGGTCGACCCCTTGCAGCCGTTCGAGCAATTCAAGGGCCGCCTGGTAATCGCCGCGCTCGAGGTGGAGTTGGGCGAACATGTAGACAGGCATCCATTCTTTGGGTTGGAGGCGGCACAGTTCGCGCGCGAGGTGCAGCATCGTCATGTCCGTCGTGCGTCCGATGCGCCACGCTCGCAACGCGCGATTGTAGGTGGACTCCGGATGGTTCGGTTCGTAGCGGAGTGCGCGTTCCCACAGTTGGTCGGCCTCCTCCTGCTTGCCCAAGTCCAACAAGGAGACCGCGCGATTGTTGAGGCGGTCGGCGGTCGTTTCCGCGGCTTGGGGAATTGCGCGCGGATAGGACTGGCCGACGATTTCCTTATAGACTGCTTCCAACGTGGAGAGGATGTCGGCCATCCCCGCAGGGCGCTGGGACGGATCGTCGCGAAAGCAGGCGCGCAGAAGGTCAAGTATGGAGCCGGGCATTTCCGGCGCGCGGTCGTTTTCGGGACCCAATTCGAGGTATTGGTCCAAAGCGCCATCGGCCATTTGGCCAGCCATCCAGGTAACGTCGCCGACAAACATCTCGAACAGGGAGATCCCCCAACTCCAGATGTCCGTCGCCTGCGACATGACTCCCCGGCTTGCCTGCTCGGGAGAACAGTAGGCAGGCGTGCCACGCGATCCCAGGCCCCTGCTCGACCGCGTTTCGGTCGCGCCCGACGCCACGTAGAGCGCGCGCGACAATCCGAAGTCCGTGACTTTGGCGACGCCCTCTTTCGTCATCAGAACGTTGAGCGGCTTGACGTCTTGGTGAACAAGGCCTTGTGCGTGCGAGTATCGCAGCCCCCAGGCAAACTGAATGGCAATGTCGAGCACGCGCTCGATGATTTGTTCGCGGGATCCCCGGTAGAGGTATCCGCTGTGAATCCATTGGGAGAGGGTGCCGCCGGTGACGTACTCGGCGAACACGCGGGGGATACCTCCGAGTCTGCGCACGTAGTAGCAACTCGCCACGTTGGGATGCAGGCCGAGGTT
>JBHEKO010000303.1:0-2546 GCA_041859475.1 Candidatus Hydrogenedentales bacterium | reverse complement strand
GATACCCGCGATGCCCTGGCGGCGCGCTGGTTGACGCGTGTGGCCGTGACACTACGCGAGGCGGACCTCGATGCGTCCCCCGCCCACGTGATTGAGGCGGTACGGCTTGCGGACAGTCTCGCGGCGATTCGGCAGCGCCCCATTACCGGCTTGCCGGAATTGGAGGACGCCACCCGTGCCATCTTCGCCATGGGGGACAACGCACCGCTGGCCCTGATCCGGCGCGCGATGCATATCGATGATCGCCTGGGGCAAATCCCCGAAGAGGCGCCGACGGTGCCTTTGGTCCGCGATCTGGTATCCCAGCAAAAGCGGCTGCGGATGAATCCTTCTCCGCTGGACAAGGTATTGGATCTGGATCTGCGCAAGGAGAACGACCGGCAGCGGTCGTGTCTGCTGCACCGGCTCGTATTGCTCGGGGTCCCCTGGGGGGAATTGAGTTCCACGGGAGGACGGGCGCGCGGCACGTTCCACGAAATCTGGACCGTTCAGTGGAAACCGGAGTTCGCTGTGACGCTCATCGGCGCCGCGGTGTGGGGCAACACGGTGGCAGAGGCATCGGCCCGCTTTGTCGAGGCGGAAGTAGCGCGATTGGAAAGTCTTCCGGAACTCGCAAAGCTCATGCACGCGGCGCTCGTCGCGCAATTGCCGGACTGTATCGACGCCATCGAGGCGGCAATTCAGGCCCGATGTGCCGTCTCGGCGGACGTGGCCGAGCTCATGGACACCATGCCTCACCTGGCTGCCGTCATGCGCTATGGCGACGTGCGAAAGACCGACACCGAGGCCATCGGGACCCTGTTGCTGGCCATCAATGTGCGCATCTGTGCCGGACTTGCGCCTGCATGCAAATCGCTGAATGACGAGGCGTCGGAAGCGATGTTGAATCGCATCCTCGAGGCGAACAGCGCTCTGAAGCTCATCGAATCGAAGGAGGAACTCGAGCGCTGGCGGTCCACGTTGCAGTCCATTGCCGATTCGGACGACATTCACGGCATTCTGTTGGGCCGATGCTGCCGTATCCTCCTTGACGACGGGGTGTTCTCGCCCGAGGAGCTGGGACGCCGCATGCAACTCGCGCTGTCTATGACCAACGATCCTGCGGCCGCCGCCGCGTGGCTGGACGGTTGCCTGCGCGACAGCGGGATGATCCTCGTCTATGACGCAACGCTGCTTTCCGTGGTGGATGTATGGATGTCCGGACTGAGCCACGCCCATTTCGGGGAATTGGCGCCCCTGTTGCGCCGCGTGTTTTCCACCTTTGCGGCACCCGAGCGTAAGGAGATCGGCCAACGTGTCCGCGCCGGCAAGCCAGTTGCCAACTCCGCGCCGTCCGCCGCGGATCAGGAAATCGACACGGAGCGCGCCGAACGCGTATTGCCGCTCGTGTGCCAATTGTTAGGCTTGCCGGAATCCAAGGGGGCAGCGAAATGACTAACAGCACCGCAGGTGAAGAACGCACCTACAATCGGATGGAGCGGTGGCGCTTGGTGCTCGGCGCCGCCGTGGAAGACTGCGTTGGCGCGCCGCTCGAAGGCGGGCTGCGGGAAATGGACAAGGCCCTCGCCCTGCTCTACGGTGACGGCGGTGAGACCCAGAGCCGGCGTGGTGGAACGGGCCGTTCCATGCCCTCCGTGGCGCGGTGGCTGGACGATATCCGGACGTACTTTCCGAGCAGTGTGGTGCGCGTCATGCAGCAAGATGCGTTCGAACGCCTGAACCTGCGCCAGATGCTGTTGGAGCCGGAGATGCTCGAGGCTGTCGTCCCCGACGTCAACCTGGTGGCTACGCTCATGTCGATGAACGGCGTCATCCCGGAGAAGACTAAGGAAACCGCCCGCATGGTCGTGCGGAAGGTCGTGGACGAATTGATGAAGAAGCTCGAAGAGCCGATGCGATCGGCGGTCACCGGCGCCCTCAACCGCGCGGTGCACAATCGCCGCCCGCGCCTCGCCGAGATTGACTGGCCGCGTACGATCCGCGCCAACTTGCGGCACTACCAGAAGAAGTACAACACCGTCATCCCGGAGACGCTCATCGGTTTCGGGCGCAAGGCGCACCGCGCCCAGCGCGAGGTTATCCTCTGTATCGACCAAAGCGGCTCCATGGCCTCCTCCATTGTGTACTCCAGTATATTCGGCGCCGTGATGGCTTCGCTCCCCGCCATCAAGACGCGAATGGTCGTTTTCGATACCGAGGTGGTCGATCTCACCGACCAGATGGACGATCCCGTGAATGTGCTCTTCGGCGTTCAACTCGGCGGCGGCACCTTCATCAACAAAGCTCTGGCGTATTGCCAACAGCACGTGGTTACGCCGTCCAACACCATCCTTGTGCTCATATCCGATCTATACGAGGGCGGTGTCGAGCAGGAACTGCTCCAACGCACAGGCGAACTCCTGGCGTCGGGCGTGCAATTCATCACCCTGCTCGCCCTGAGCGACGAAGGCGCGCCGTGCTTCGACGAACGTATCGCTCGGAACTTGACGAATCTTGGGGCACCCTGCTTCGCGTGTACACCCGATCTCTTTCCCGCGATGATGGCC
>JBHEKO010000234.1:0-3823 GCA_041859475.1 Candidatus Hydrogenedentales bacterium | reverse complement strand
ATACCCCTGTCCGGGAAGTCCCAAGCCGTTCAGTTGACCCAAACCGTTGAGCAGGTCCAAGGGATTCAGGGAATTCCTGCTCCCGCTATTCCAGTCGTTGTTGCGCCCGTAGCGTGACGTGTTGCTGTTGCGTCCGAACCGAGACGAGTCCCCCCAACTCGGCAACGAAGAACGCTCCCGCCTCTGTCCGCTCCACGAGCTACGGTCGCGCGATGGCGTCCGGATCGTATTCGGCGACCAGGAGCTTCGGCCACTGCTTGACGGTTTCCACGTCTTGTGCACAGTCCTGTTGGGAGTTGGGCCGCCTGCCATGGCCTGCTGCGCGACAAAGGTGAGTATGATGCCGAGAATTATTGACGGGACTTTGAAATTCAGCCGACTGCGCATATCAATGCTCCTAGGGTTGTCCCCGACAACGGAGTAGACGCAGATTGCCCATAGTGTATTCACAATCTTAAGCGCACTCCGCAGGACAGGAACGAGCACCTTTTGGTCGCGACAACGTTCGAAATCTCTTCTTGGTGCCCTTGGAGGCTTGCGTTCCGCGCTGGGAGAGTTGGCGAACCCCCCGGCACGTGTGCCACCATGGGAAGCAAAGAGGATGCATGGATGGGGGAGCCGGAATCCAAATCTTCGGGGCTTGGCCTTGGGCGGCGCATTGCGATCGGATGCGTGTCGCTGCTCGTGGGGACGGCACTCTGGGTGCCGTGCTTGCATCTCGTATTCACGCCTTCCGCTGCCCAATTCCGCTCCGCCGAAGGGCTTTCACCCGTCTCGCGCAAGTTGGCCGCCCGACATCTGCGATTGTGGACGGATCCCGAATCGCGCCGCCTGGAACTCGATCAGATGCGTCTCAGCAATCCCGAATGGGACTTCATGGGACGCACCTACCTGGCCCTATCGCTCGCCAACGCGTGCTTGCGGGCGCCCGAGAAGAAGCCGGAGTATCTGCCCGTTCTTGACCTCATTATCGACGACACGGAACGTTTGCTCGCGGAAGGAGGCGACCTGTACTTCCTGATGGAGTATGCGCGTGAAGCCCCGTTCGCGCAGCAGCCATCCCGGAGCCTATTCATCGACGGAGAATTGGCGGCCATGGTTGCCGCGCGCCGCTTTGTCGAAGAGCGGACATTTTCAAAGACGCTGAACGACCGCGTGGACTTAATCGTCGAGCGGATGAGCCAGAGCCCCGTGTTGTGTTGCGAGAGCTATCCCAACGAGTGCTGGATGTTCTGCAACGCCGTCGCCCTCGCCGCCGTTAAGATGAACGACGTGTTGGATGGGCGCGACCATTCGGCTTTTCTTAAAGCGTGGGTGGCCTCCGCCCGGGAGCGGCTCACCGATCCGAAGACAGGCCTTCTTGTGTCGTCGTTCACCTACCAATGCCACGCGATGGACGGTCCCGAAGGATCGACGCTGTGGATGACGGCCCATGCGCTGCAAATTGTCGACGAGGACTTTGCCAAGAGTCAGTACGACGGTGCGCGTAGGGTGCTCTACGGTTCCTGCCTCGGATTTGCCTGGGCCAAAGAATGGCCGAAGACCTGGCGAGGTCCGATGGACGTCGATTCCGGGCCAGTCATTCCGGTGTTCGAGATCAGCGCGGGATCGAGCGGATTGGCGTTCGTGGGGGCCGCGGCTTTCGGCGACGAGACGTACTACAAGCACCTGGCGGCAACACTTTGGTTCTCGGCATTTCCATACGAACGACGAGGCGAACTCAGATTTTGCGCCAGCAATCAGGTGGGCGACGCCGTGCTGCTGTATTCGACGGTACTGGGGCCGCTCTGGGACGAGGTGCGCAAACGCGAGCGGGCGGGAGGCGGCAAGTGAACGCGCCGCGAGAACTGCTCCGCTGTATCCGAGAGGCCAAGATGTGGTCGCCCGCTGGATTCCTAACGCGCGCATTCTTGTTCGTGGTGCTCTATTTTGTCTTCGACCTTGCTGGGACGCGGGCCTACACGACCTTCCTTTCCGGCACCGCGCCGCAGGGACCGCTCGGCCAAGGCGTTAGCAGCTACCTGGGCATCGCCTATTTGCTGCTCTATCTACTCACATTCGTAGTCGCACCGATCTTCGTGGTTGCGGCGGCGATTTTCTGGTGTCTCGAGCGATGCCTCGCGTCGCGCGCCCGCATGCTATGATTTTCCGATGACAACCCTCGCGCCCATCGCGAGAAGGATAGGGGGAACCGAGATGAGAACCGTCACGAACCTGAACAGACTCTTAGGAAGCTTTATAGTAGGGCTTATGGTCTTCGGCTTTTCCGCGGCTGCGGAAGAGTTGGCGCCCAAGTCGCCGCACCATCGCGCCACGATCCACCCGTCGATTGTGAACCTGGAACCGGGAACCGAGCAGGCATTCAAGATCGTCTTGGTGGCGACGCAGCTCATGGCTGCCGCGGCCCCGAAGCAGGTGACGTGGACTGTAAACGACATTCCAGGCGGTAACGACACACTCGGAACGATCGACGCCGCGGGCCTGTACCGCGCTCCCGCACAAGCCCCTGTTCCCCGCGAAATCCATATCGTGGCCGAAGTTCCCGAATCCGCCAACCGGTTTCTGTTTGCCACCGTCGTCATCGGTAAGACGCCACCGGCCTATCGGGGAATTCACGTGTGGTCGGAGCCCGTCGTCAGCACGGAGACGGGCCGCACCGAGCACATGCTCGACCCGCATGGTATTGCAGTCGATAGCGAGGGAAATCTGATCATCGCCGACCAGCGGGGAAGCAAAGTCCTCCGGTTCGCCAAAGACGGCAAGTACCTTGGCGAACTGGGAAAGGGGAGCGGAACCAAAGAGGCCCAATTCACGGAACCGCGTATCGTCGCGATTGCCCCGGACGGCCGCATCTTCGTTTCGGACAGCAAGGGCGACCGGCCGCGCATCCAGGTCTTCAGCCCCAAGGGCGAGTTCCTGAAGATGTTCGCGGAAAAAGGACGGCCTGACGGCATGCTCCTGCGATGCCATGGTTTGTCCTTCGACCCGATGGGCAGGTTGTTCGCGTCGGACGTGGACAACATGCGCGTCAATGTCTACACCGACCAAGGGGAGTTCCTGTATCAATGGGGCGAGGAAGGGGAAGATCCCGGCCAGTTCAACGCACCGCATGGCGCCTGCGCGGACCGCAACGGCGATGTGTTCGTGACTGGGTACTATGGTCCGACGCAGAAGTTCGACGCCCACGGGAAATTCATCATGGCCTTCGCGCATGGCGACCCGCCCGATGGCCCCGTCTACTTCCACAACGTAGCAGGCGATCGATGGGGCAACGTCTACTGCATGGTGCGCTCGGAAGCGGGCTACCAGGGCGCGCTGTCGAAGGCCGGCGGCAAGGACGCCAGTATCGCGAAGTACAACAACAACGGCGACTTCATCACAAGCTGGGCCTTTTCGACCCCGGAGCACGAGGAGACAACCTGCGTGGTTGATGCGGACGGAAAAGTATATGCCCTGTTTACCGGAGGCAAGGGATCGGGCGTCGAGACCTTCGAAGAAGAATAGTCCGGGCTAAGATCTTCGCTACCCGGCGCATCGCTCCTTTTCGAGGATGGCGGCCAGCTCCCGCAGCAAGGCTGCGCCATCGCCTCGATAGGCGCTGCCGTGCTGACAGGCAAGCGTTGTCGGGGTGAGCGAGGCCAGTCGCTCCAGGATTGAGGTCGTGTTCGTGGCGTGTGCGTAGTAATCCATCGGCTTCCGCATGGCTTCGCTGGCCGACAAGACTTCCGACTCGGTGACGGGCGCCGTGTTCGCGCCACCCTGGGTAAACAGGTCGCCGCAGAGTAACGTACTGCTGGTCTTGTCGAACAGGATGCCACAGTCC
>JBHEKO010000021.1:0-4643 GCA_041859475.1 Candidatus Hydrogenedentales bacterium | reverse complement strand
ATTGGTTACGTAATTACCCCTTGTTTCCCGAAACTGGCCAGCCACCCCAGCTCCAATACCAGCCCCAATGCCGACTCCAATGCCGACCCCCAGCGCTCAACTTCCACAAGACAAGTCCAATCCAGCGTATGCGCCCAACTCTCAAGCCCCCGCCCCAGTCCCTTTGGTCGTTTAGGTCCCTTTGGTCCTTTCTCCACCCGGTTGTTGCGTCTTGCCGCCCCTGCAAGACCCCCGGCTCGAAAAGTGCCACAGCCCCAGCGACATGGAGGTATAATAACTGATATCATATTCAGCTAATCGCTCTTGCTCACCTCTAGAAAGGAAACACTGTCACATGTATAATGTAATTGGGGACAACGAGAAGGGATTGAGCGTGAACAGCTTCCTTGGACACGGCGTATACTCGGTTGCAGAGGCCGCGCGCTATACGTCGTTGAATGCAAATACCATACGTTCATGGTTTAAATCCGGGAAGAAGCTATTCGACCCAAGATACTCGCATGAAGCATGTTCGATCGCGTTGGACTTCTCGGACCTCATTGACGTCATGGTTGCTGGTCACTTAAGGCAATTGGGAGTGAGAATGTCCGAGGTGCGTGCCGCCCATGCGATACTCTCTAAAGAGCTGGAAACATCTCATCCATTCTGCCACAGCGACTTGCGGACAGACGGCGGAAGAGTGTTCCTCGCCACAGCGGACAAGATAGGTTCGGAGAAGCTGTCCGAAGTTGTTTCTAAGCAGTACTATTCCAACGAGATTATGAAGCCCTACCTCAAGCACGTTCAGTATAGCGCCAAGACGTCTCTTGCGGAACGATGGTTGATATTCAAGGGCGTGGTCATTGACCCGGAAGTGGGCTTGGGCAAGCCCGTGTTGGAGAAGACGGGAGTGCCTACCAACCTCCTCGCAAGAGCCTATCTTGCAAATGGCCGCGATGTGGATCTTGCAGCTAGTCTCTATAATGTGACCCCCGGACAAGTGCGCACGGCCATTCAATTCGAACAGCAATTTGGCAGCCTCCCGCGCATGGCTGCATGAAGTTCTTTGTCGACGAGAATATGCCAGTTCGCTTCAGTAAGCTCTTGGCCGCCTTTGACATTTCCAATGAGTACCATGCGGTTATCGACGACTTTGGCAAGGGCGCAAAAGACCCCTCAATAATGGAAGCCCTTGCCAAACGAGGCAATTCGGCCCTGATTTCCTATGACCGGCGCATCTTGAGCGACAACACCTGCAGGAAATACTACCAAGACGGCCAAATTCCTCTCATCCTACTGAGTAACGCATGGGCCGATATGCCAATCGAAATGCAGATGTGGAAGTTGCTGAAGGTTTGGCCACAGGTCCTAAAGCTGATTGGAGTCAGTGCTCTTCCTGCAACATTTGAGATTCGAGCAAAAGGGCCGAACGTGAGACGGCTTTCCTAGTTTGAGCAATTGGCCGGGACGCTGCTACTCAAACACCCAAAGGCCCTTCGCACTATGAAATCTGTGACGTGTCGTACATTGATCGCCACCAGAAAAGACCCGTCCAATCCCCCCCGGCGTATGCGCCCAATCCGTCCCCTCCCCAGTCCTTTTGGTCGTTTAGGTCCCTTTGGTCCTTTCTCCACCCGGTTGTTGCGTCTTGCCGCCCCTGCAAGACCCCCGGCTCGAAAAGTGCCCCCTCGGCCCATCCGTCCTATTCCCATTCCCCGGCCCGCCACTCCGAGTGCAACGAACCACCCCAAATAGGTAAAGTGTGTCCACCTTGCGCCTTGACCACGCGTGCGGCCCGCGCTTTCGTGTCATAGCTTCACTACTGAATAGACGAAAGTACAGCACCAAAATGCCGGCCGATTCTCGGAAGACTTAGTGCTTCAGCTCGCGGCAGAGGAGAAATCCGAGATGATCACAAATTGTGATCTCCTCCGGGGTAGGATGTCATGAAGGCAATCGCAGTGGAAGAGGTATCTTTAAGGTCGCAAATTGCGATCCTAAACGCGGGAACCATTGAAAACAAAGGAGTTACAGTTTTGCGGTCACAAATTGTGACCGCAAGCGCGGAAACCTCTGAAAACAAATGGGTTACGAATAACCTGCCGCAAATTGCGACCGGTTCCGGAGCAAAGGTGTTATGAAGTCCGGCAAGCCGATTGACAGACGTATCCTCACCGTTCGCGGCCAGAAGGTCATTTTGGATTCCGACCTTGCCGAGATCTACGGGGTTACGACTAGTACCCTAAACCAAGTATTGAAGCGCAACATGGAACGCTTCCCGGAGGATTTCTCTTTTCAGCTTACTCGAGAAGAATGGCTGAACTTGAGATCACAAATTGTGATCTCAAGTTTGGAAGTGCCTGATAGTAAACAGAATACGACAAAGCAATAGCCATTCACGGCTGGATCCCACGGCGGACGCCGAACGCCCCCATACGCCTTCACCGAACACGGGGCCATCATGGCGGCGACCATCTTAAACAGCCCCGAAGCGGTGGCCATGAGCGTCTACGTCGTCCGGGCCTTCGTCCAAATGAGGCAACACATCGCCGCCAACGCCGAAATCCTCAAACGCCTCGCCGAAATCGACAAGACCCTGCTCGAGCACGACGAATCGCTCCAAATCATCTGGAGCCACCTGAAACCCCTACTGATACCCCCGGACTCCGAACCCAAACGCCGCATCGGCTTCAAACCGGACAAGAAACAATAATCCAGCTTAAGGACTTTCAGAACCCCGTCCTCGTCTCGCTGTGCGACTTTCTGCGCCACTGTTCCAAACACGGCGACCCAAGCGCGGCACCATGCTGTGGCAGGGTCTCCCGGCCCCGTCGCCCCCGAGAAGGCGGAGGCACTTCCCCCCCCGGTCGGTCGGTCTCCGCGCGTTTTCCCACCCTCCCAATCGCCTCGCCACCGCACGTGAATTTTACCTACAGCCTTTAGCCTAAAGCCTTTAGCCCGCTTTACAGTGCAACAAACGTGTCCATATATAAGGGGCAACATACGAGGACTGGCTCATGTATACTCAAACCTGTGCTGACGCGTTCCCAAGACGTGAATGCAGATTCCCATACCCCAGTTCCAAAGCGGACACCCTTGAATCGTCAAACCGCACGGGATACCCCCAAGCCTTCGCGTGCCCAGCGCAAGGGATCCTTGAATCGTCAAACTGCAAGGTGCACCCCCCCTCAAGACTTCGCGCCGCCCAGCGCAAGGGACCCTTGAATCGTCAAACTGCACGGGACACCCCCCCACATAATTGGCGCACCCGTCCCAGGCAGCGTTGCCCCCGTTTACATTCCCCCCGAAAACGTGGTCTACTCCTGAGACACATAGTCCAACTCGACAGGGGGTATTCGCATGCGGTGTGCAGTGTGCTTGATGGCGTTGGGGATTTCCTTGGGCGCGTTCGCGCAGGATGCGACAAATCCCATTCCCGAGGATGTCTACAAAGGCGAGTTGGTCGCGTTCCCGGGCCCTTGGAGCTTTCAGCTTGGCAAGTCCCACATCATCCTGGTGAGCGACGAGGAACTCGAGTTTCTATCGGACCCCGACAAGCAGTTCAACATGAGCCTGGGGTTTGAGCCCCGGCAAGACTCCCTGCGCGGCGTATGCGAGCGCGCCAAGGCCGCCGGCCACAGAACCCTGACCATCGCGTTCGACCACTTCTTCCAGCAGTACCGCCCCGGCCAAGGCGACAAGCCCCGCCGCCTCACGCCCGACACGGATGAGTACATCAGCCGCATCGCTGCTGTCAGCAAGTTCGCGGAACAATACGGCCTCGGCCTGGAACTGAGCCTGTTAAGCCCCCTCGAGATCGGCCCGGCCTACCGCGCGCAAACCGGGGAGTCCGGCACGTGGATGCACTACCGCAAAGGCGTCCGCGACCCGCAGACCGGAACCTACAGCGTCCAACTGTGGCAACAGCGCCGCTGGGGTAACAACAAAGGAGCCGTCTTGCTGGAGGACGCAGGCGTACGGGTCTTCGCGTTCAGCGAAAAGTCCATCGGCGGTACGCCCTACAACGAAGTTGACCCCGCATCGATCGTCGAAATTACGGCCACCGCCAAGGTCGAGCCGTGGGAAGGCGCCACGCGCCGCGCGGGCGACTACGAGGCGCGGCGCATCCGCGTTTACGGCACAGGCATGACCGAGGCGGGGCCGCAGGACCATGTCCTTGTCGTGCAGATGTATCGCACGCCGGAGATGGACTACTTCAGCGACAAGGCGCTGCCCTTTCTCACGGGATTGGTGGACAAGTATGCCGATGCCGGGGTCAAGCTGAATGGATCCTACGCGGACGAAATGCACATCCAGCAGGATTGGGCCTACTTCAACCACCACGACAACGGCGAGTTTGCCCTGCGCTACGCGAGCGACGGACTCGCGGCCAAGTACGCCGCCGCCTACGGCGAGCAATACCGCGATTTCGCCAAGTACCTCGTCTATTTCTGCTACGGCCAGGAAGACACCGCCACCGACGTCAGCGCCAAAGAAGGCGGCATGCACGTCTTCGGGGGCACGCCGGAGGATATCCGCCGGACCGCCCTCTTCCGCGCCCGCTACTATCACCTCCTGCAAGACGGCGTCGTCGACCTCTTCGTCGCCGCGAAACGCCACGCCGAATCCCGCATGGGCCACCGGCTCGAATCGCGCGCCCACGC
>JBHEKO010000752.1:0-5988 GCA_041859475.1 Candidatus Hydrogenedentales bacterium | reverse complement strand
CAGTTCATCATCAATCATCCCGAGTATTTCTTCGACCAGTCGCCGGAGAATGCCACTGTCGATCCGAACAATCTCATCATCGTGACGAGCCACCTCAAGTGCGCCGCGTTCGAGATTCCCTTTAAGGACAATGAATCGTTTGGGCTTGATCCCGCGTCCACGCAAGAAATACTTGGATACCTGGCAGAGCAGCGCATACTCAGGCACGTGCGCGACAAATGGCATTGGAGCGCCGACTCGTACCCCGCCGAGGACATCAGCTTGCGCACGGCGGCGCCGGGAAACGTAGTCATTCTCGACTCGTCTCAGAACGGGCGCGTCATAGGCGAGGTAGATTTGTTTTCCGCGCCGGTGGAAGTCTTCCAGAACGCCATCTACATTCATCAGAGTGCGCAGTACACGATCGAGCGCCTGGACCTGGATGACCGCAAGGCCTACGCACGCCCGGTGGATGTGGATTACTACACGGACGCGCAGATCAAAGTCGACATGAAAGTCATGGACCGTTTTCGCGAGGAAATGGAGGGGGAAGCGGTCAAGAGTTGCGGAGAAGTCAGCGTCACGTGGTTGCCGAGCATCTACAAGAAGATTAAGTTTGGGACTCACGAAAACGTAGGATGGGGTGAGATCAGTCTGCCCGAAACAACGATGCATACGGCATCGTATTGGCTCGAGTTCGAACCGGATTTGGCGAAGAAGTTGGATATGAAGGAAACAGAACTGGCAGAGGCCCTTCAGGGGTTGGCGAACACGATGCGGCAAGTCGCCCCCGTGCAAATTCTCTGCGATCCGACGGACATTCGTGCGTTCGCCATGCTGCGCGCGCCCTTCTCAGACAAGCCCACCATCTATCTCTATGAAACGTATCCGGGCGGCGTGGGCATCTGCGACAAGATATTCACGCATCACCGGCGATTGCTGGAGGCCGCGATTTCGCTCGTCAGCCAATGCACCTGCAAAGAAGGCTGCCCAAGCTGCGTCGGCCCGAAAGTCGAGACGGGCGAACACGCCAAACCCGGCGCCCTGCGACTTGCACGGCTGGCGCTGGCGCAGTGACCAGTGGTGGCCGAACCTTTCTCGCGACGGACTAGTCGTTCAACCGCCACTTCACAAGAGCAGCATCCATCTTGCAGGGCTCGCCCCCCGGCTTGTTTTGGAATCCCGTTCCGAACGCGGTGAGCAGCGTGCCGTCCGGCAATAGGACTGTCGAGGATGACTGAACGCCGCAGTACCAGGCGTTCTCGCCTTTCACGTTGCCCACCCATTCCGCGAGTACGTATCGATGCTCCAGATCCCACGTCTGTCCGTTGTCGCTGCTGACAACGGCCTCCACGCCAAACTGTTCGAAGCCTTCCAGCGTGTTCGGGTAGCCGAGCCGCACGACGTAGGACATGACGATTCGGCCGTCGGGCAGCAGGACCATGCTGGGGTGATGGCGTCCCCATTCGTAGAGCACGTTGAGACCGGACCAGGTCTTGCCTTCGTCTTTCGAAATGCTCACGCCCAGACCCGAGTAGTGATCGAAGCCCCAGTGCGCGAAGCGCTTGGGGTTATCGGTGCGGCATGCGGCGATCCAGTTGCCGTTCGGGGCTTTCAGCATGCTGACTTCGTTGACGCCAAGCCACTGCGGAACCTTGATGTCGTCGCTCCAACTCATGCCTGCGTCTTCGCTGAATCGAATATACGCCTGCGAATAGGGCGCTTCCGAGGAACCCCACGCGACGCCTGTCGGTTTCCACCACGCCTGCGCCATGCGTTTGCCGCCATCCAAGGTCAGCGTCGGGTCCCACGTATAGCGTTCGCCCGCGGGTCCAGTGGACTCGCGAATCGTCCACGTTTGACCGTAGTCGGTGCTGACCCACTGCGTGTTGAGGTTTTCCGGATACACCACGAGCGTGCCGTTGCCAAGGTAGGTCAGCCCAAGGCCGCCTGCATTGGGATTCCCGTCCTTGTCCATGCTCAACCATCGGCGCGCACTCCACGTCTCGCCGTGGTCATCGCTTTCGATGAGGGCCGAATGGATCGGAGACCCGCATTCCACCAACATCAGCAACCGGTCCTTTTCGGGCATGTAGGCGAGATACGGCATCTGGGCGTTCTCCCCGCCCCAAGGCTGGCTGATCCAGGTGATCTTGGCGGGAGCGAGAATGGACTGTCTTTCGTTCACGAATTGACGGACCACGTGGTCTGGCTGTCCGAAGGGATGCGGCTTCGGCAAGGGTAGTTCACCCTCGACGCGCAACTCGTCCACGGCAATTCCCGTGTGGCCACTGCGTTTGTCCATGGTCACGATGACGCTGCCCAGATTGCCTGCCGCGGAGTCCCAGTCGAGCATGGCCGACTTGAACGCTTGCATCCGTCCCTTGCTGTCGGTCCAGCGCGCCTCGCCCCACGTCTTGCTTCGGTCGAGGTCAACCGTCATGGTGAGTTCCACGACAGTATCGTGTGCGCCAACGAGTTGTTCTTGAAGTATCTGGTAGGGACCGAACTTCTGATCGCCAAGCGGGTACGTGCTCGAGTCGACATGACCCGCCCAGAACGTCCAGCCGGTGGCGGTACTAATCCAGCCGCCGCCGCGGTTGCTAAACCTCAGTTGCGCACCCGCCAATCCCACGGATGATCCCGCCGAAGACTCGCCCTCAGCATAGGCCTTGAACTTGAGCACGGCTTGGCCGTGCACTAGTGCCTGGAAGGGAGACTGAAACACGTTTTCCGATTCTTGCGCAGCGGCAGTAGAACCGTCGAGGTAGTTGCCCGCCAAGCCGTATTTGCCGGTCGCGATGAACACGTCTCCGACAAGATTCTTTGCTGGATCATTGGGACTGACCAGCGTCCATGCGATAGGAGTGACTTTTACGGACTGCGACGGTTTGAGTTCGGGACTCTCGAAATCTTCCCCGTAGATCGGGCTTCCAGCGTTTGCCGCTCCCGCTGTGAGTAGAAAAATCGCGATCGCACAGACCCATCGAACGCCCATCGAAGTCCCCCCATTGCGCGAAGCCCCGGCCGAAGCCGGGGCATTCGCTATCAAACACATTCCGAATCATGGTCGCACGAATCACTCATTTGGCCGCGTTGAATCCGATTTGGACATCTGCCTCCGCTGGACAGTCCTTCTGGATCTCGACGCCATTCACCATCCGGTTCGACGTAATGATGGCCGACTCGATGACAGCGCCGAGACGGATCTTCAACTTCGTGTTGGGATTGTCGGCAGAGAACTCACACCCCGTCACGATGAGGCTCTTGTTGTTGGCATCGATACACGGAAGGCCCTGATTCACGCGGTCCCAGTTCGTGAAATGGCAGCCCTCAAAGAGCGCCGCCCCCCTGCCTTCAAGTTTGGCGTGAGTCTCTTGATCGCGATTCGCCCAAAAACCGCAGGAGACGAATTTCACCTGACCTTTGTTGGTCGCGGCAACTTCCACGCCCCCCATGATCATGCCGTTGACGAACGAAATGCCCGAGTTGGGTTGGACCTCCTCGACGTAGATGGAGGTCTTGCAGATGTCCGGGTAGCAGTTCGTGTAAACACCGGAGCCCTGCCCGCGACGCTCGGACCCGTCGGGCTTCTTCGCAAGCGTGTCGATAAACTTGAATCCGTATCGATAGTAGATGCTGAAACAGTTGAAGAACATCTCGCCGTCTGTTTGGGCGATCAAGTAAGACGTGCCTTTCGTCCGCATGAAATCGCAAATCGGCTGTTTAAGATCGGGGCCGCTCCAGAATGGCCAGAAGTGAACGTTCTCGACACGGCCCACATCGAAGCACGAGTCGATATAGATGCCGAGAAACAAGGGCTGACCGTACAATCCATTGATGTAGTGCCTGCCCCCGCCCAGAGACCCGAAGTCTACTGCCTGATATGGATTGAACAACGTGCATTCGACGATCGTGCAATTGTCCCCGCGCCCGGCAACCGTCCATGGGTACGGATGCGGTTCAAGCGCATTGATTTGTTCGGGATAGAAAACGGTAATTCCCTTCAGGGTGGAAGAATTGTTGAGAAGCATAAACGGCGCGCCTTCGGCCTGCCCCTGTCCTTCGTATGCCAGCAACACGCTGAGGCCTTTGAAGTCGATCGGATTGGTCCACAGCGGGCGAGACCAAACACCATCCAGCGTCACCTTATCTGGAATCGTGAGGTGGCCGCGAATCGCGTACGTGCCAACGGGCACATGAAGCACGCTGCCACCCGCTTCGCCTGCCGCGTCGAGCGCCTTCTGAAAGGCAGCCGTTTCATCCGTCTGCCCATCGCCCTTTACGCCATAGTCCAAGACATTGAATTGTCCCGCGCCCGGAGTGGCAGGGCCCGGCATAATCATTTCGGATGGAACTGCCGGTGGGGCCGCAGTGTCTTGCGCCGCTACGATGGGAACAAGCCCAAGAACCAAAAAGGACACCAGTGCTACACGCATTTTCTCTCTCCCTCTTACGGATGCACCGTGCCCCCCGACACCTTACTTCACCACGAAGTTCACAAGTTTACCCGGAACGTAAACCTCTTTCACAATCTGTTTGCCTTCGATATTGGCGTGCACTTTCGGATCGGCTTTCGCCGCTGCGATGACGGCGTCTTTGCTTGCGTCCACCGCGACCGTGAGCACCGTCCGCAACTTCCCATTCACTTGCACGGGGACTTCGATCGAATCCTCGATGAGCAAGGCTTCGTTGCAGATAGGCCAAGGTTCGTACGCAAGCGTATTGTCATGGCCGAGACGCGCCCACAGTTCTTCACCAATATGCGGCGCGAACGCGGAGAGGATAATCACGAATTGTTCCATCCACGCGCGGTTCAGTTTCTCCGCTTTCATCGCGGCATTGACGAATTCCATCAAGCGTGCGATGGAGGTGTTGAACTGAAGATGCTCAATATCCGCGCCCACCGCCTTGATGGTCTTGTGCAGAATCTTCTCGATGGCCGCATCGCCGCCGTCGGCGACGATCTTCGCGTTCAACCCGCCGTCTTCTCCCACGAACAACGACCATACGCGTTTCAGGAAGCGGTGAACGCCCTGCACGCCTTCGTCGGACCACGGCTTCTCGCGGTCGAGCGGCCCCATGAACATCTCGTAAAGGCGCATCGAATCGGCGCCATACTGCTTCACAACCTCGTCGGGATTGACGACGTTGTAACGCGATTTGCTCATCTTCTCGATTTGCACGTTGACGCGCGCGCCCGTCTCCTTGACGAACCACTCTTCGCCACGCTTTTCGACTTGGTGCGGGAAGTGGTACTTGCCTTTGTCGTCCCGATACGAATAGGCGAGGATCATGCCCTGGTGGAACAGCTTCGTGAAAGGCTCCTTCGTGGAGACATGTCCCGCGTCGAAGAGGACCTTGTGCCAGAAGCGCGCGTACAAGAGGTGCAGCACTGCATGCTCGGCTCCGCCGATGTACAAATCTACCGGCATCCAATACTGCTCCGCTTCCTTCGACCACGCCGCGTTGTCGTTGCGCGCATCAACAAAACGGAGGAAATACCAACACGATCCCGCCCATTGCGGCATCGTGTTGGTCTCGCGCTTCGCGGGCTTTCCCGTCTCCGCATCGGTTGTCTGCACCCAATCGACGGCGCGCGCCACAGGCGGTTGGCCATCCGCGGTGGGTTTGTAATCGGTCAGCTCGGGGAGAATCACGGGCAAGTCCTTCATAGGAACAAGACGGACCGTGCCGTCTTCCAAGGTAACCAAGGGGAACGGTTCGCCCCAGTAGCGCTGGCGCGAAAAAAGCCAATCGCGCAACCGGTAGTTGATGGTTGCCTTCACAAGCCCCCTCTTTTCCAGCCAGTCCGAAATCTTCTTCTTGGCGTCGGCCACCTTTAGTCCGTCAATCAAGGGCGAATTCACGAGCACGCCGTCGCCCGTGTGCGCTTCCTTGCTGATATCGCCGCCGCTGATGACCTCGATAATCGGCAGGTCGAACTTCTTCGCGAACTCGTAGTCGCGCGTGTCGTGCGCGGGCACGGCCATGATTGCGCCGTAGCCG